>CASFLY010000001.1 GCA_949295645.1 uncultured Bacteroidales bacterium
ACTATCAGATGTGTGACGATGTCTATCAAATCCGGAAAGAGTGGAAAAATCTGTCTATCATTAGCAATAGATTTTTTCGCACCGATTTCTAGGAGAGTAATTGATAACTTATTGATGGTCAATAATTTTTCATTTTTTGAACTGGTAACGGCATCAGAAAACCTTGCCGCCCGGTGCGGCTGGAGTTGATATACGGGGGTGACTATCGTTTTTGAGTCACCCCCGTTTTATATTCATGAACGCCGGTCCGGCGGATTCAGGCTTCCCGTATCCCCACTATCGCCCGGTTCGACTTACGGTCGATATAGGCCGCAAGCGAAGACGGGGCCTCGTAGAGTTTGACATAGGCACCTTCCTTTACAAGGTTCAGCCGGCCCAGGAAAGCCGTATCTATGGCAGAAGCGTCGGACACGGTGTCGACGGTCAGGTAGCCTATCCCGAGGGAGGTGATGTTCTGGAAGAAATGCGTACCCTGGCTCGGCTCTATCCGGAATCCAGGGATGGCGCACTCCACTATGAGTTTCGCCTCCGAGATATTGCTCCACAAGACGGGTATCCCGAGCCATGGATCGGACGAACCCCAGCGTCCCGGCCCTATGAGCAGATAGGAACAGCCGCGCGACTTCATTTCCCTGTTCATTTCCGCTATTTCCGAAGCTATGTCCTTGGTTCTGGCACTGTCGAATATTTCCGGATCGACGTACATGATATACCCGAGCCCGGAAATTTCCCCGGAACCGAGGGCGTTGCCGGAACGGATAAAGACTTCCCGCATACTTTCGGCCACCTGTTCGATGGAAACGTCATGGTCTTCGGCATAATCCACCACGGGGCGTACCTGAAGCAGCTTGATGACGCATTCCTGGGTCGGGCTGTCGGGTATGACATCCATCGCGAACTCCATCTCTATGTCGCACATCATTTCTTTCCTGCAGATTTCCAGCAGTTCGGACAATACCTGCGGGAGGGGATACCGGCCGTATTTGAGGATGTAGTCGAATGTGATGATTTTGGGCCCCGAAGCATTGAGTCCAGGTACCATACGGTTGTCGGCCGTGCTGAATACGGATGCCACGAGTTCCGGATGATTGTACCCTTTCAGCGCCTCCGACACCGGCAGTTTGACCAGGTTTACGGCATCGTCCCGGGAAATCATAAACGCCCCAGGCCGCAGATCCAGGGCGTACATCGTCTTCTGCGTGTCGTTCAGGGCTATCTTCATGTCCGACAGCTGCAATATCTTTTTAGGATACTTCGGTATGAACCTCAGTGTGTTGCCGCCGTCGACAACGGTCTTGCCGAGCCCGAAAGCCAGGTTCACGACCCCGTCTTCCGGCTTTTCCTTGCCTATCGGGTAGAAATTCACAGAGCGGGCCACTCCGGAAAGCATCGGGTAGTAAAGGTCGCCGTGCCGGCTTCCGCAGATGCTCTGGATGACGACAGCCATCTTCTCTTCGCTGAGCAGGTTCCCGGTAGTGTGGATATATGTGCGGCTTCCGTTGAAGAAAGCGGAAGCGTAGACGCTCTTTATGGCCTTGCGCAGCAGCCGGAGCATCTGGTCCTTGTTTTCCGTAAGAGGGATCATATAGGTCGAATAGACCCCGGCAAACGGCTGGTAATTGCTGTCTTCGAGTTTCGAGCTGGAACGCACTGCCAGAGGGGTCTCCACAGTCTGCAGGAATACTTTAAGCTCCTCCACGAGTTCTTCCGGAAGGCGCGACGAGACGAATTCCGACAGAATCTCCTCATCCGAGATGTCCCCGTCGATGACGAACTGCAGATCGTTTTCGATGATGAAGCGGTCGAAATAGTCGGTAGCCACTACAAGGGTCCTCGGAGTGGAGATTTTCACCCCTTCGTAGCGGTTCGTGAGCCGGTACCTGGCTATCAGCGTGTTCAGGAAAGCCAGTCCGCGGGCCTTTCCTCCCAGGGAACCGTCCCCGGCGCGGGAGAACCAGATATACTGTCCGTAGGAATTCTTGTCGAAATGCGCGATGATTCCCCGCCCGTTCAGGGCATGATAGTCGTGGATCTGCTGGGAGACGTATTTCCTCAGTTCGTCGGTGGATGCGAAATGGTTCTCATGCACAGCCTTGAACTGGTTCGCCAGAGTGAACAGCCCCCTCGCGAAGAACCACTTGGAGAGCATGTTTCTCGACGTGTTGTAGATGAGAATATCGTCCGGAATCGTCCTGATGCACTCCTGCAGCTGGTTCAGGTTCGCGGCCCTGCCGAATTCCTGCCTGTCCTTGTCACGGAACACGAAATCGCCGAACTCGAACTCTTCGCGGATATATTCCGACAGCTGGATAATCAGCGTCTTGGAGTATTTTTTCAGGAAGCCTACCCCGAGCTCTGCGGCCACCTTTGCCATATCTCCCTGGGAAGACTGGAGAATGATCGGCATATACGGGTCTTCAGCCTTGACCAGCCTTACCAGATCGATGCCCGCATCGGCCTTCTCGCTCTCCTGCGGATCATTCTTGTGCAGGACGAAACCCACGTCGGAAATGATTCCGAGCATGTTTGTCCTGTATTTCCTGTATATGTTCACCGCATCCTCGTAGTTCGTCGCCAGAAGTATTTTCGGCCGCGACCTCTTCCTGAGTTTACGCTGCTTTTCGTTCAGGGTCTCTTTCAGGAATTCGGAGCTTTGCTTCAGCACGAGCTTGTACAGCTCCGGCAGGTACGTCGAATAGTATCTGACCGAGTCTTCCACGAGCATGATGGCCTGGACCCCGATTTTCAGGATATCGTTGTCGGCATTGCGCAGGTCCTCGAACAGCTTGACTATAGCCACGATAAGTTCGGCGTTGCCGTTCCAGCTGAACACGTAGTCGACGCAGGACGTGTCCTGTTTCTCGAGGCGGCGGTGGATTTCGCGGGAGAAATGCGTCAGCAGGATGAAGGGGATGTTGGAGGACGGTGCGGATGCCCCGTCGATGCTTTCGGACCCTGACAGTTCCCCGCTTTTGAGCTTGCGGGCGAAATTGAAAATCTCCCTGTCCTTGTCGTTGTACATGCAGATGACCATATCGACATTGTTGTCTTCCGCCATGACTTTCTCCGCTTCCGACGACGAGGTCACCCAAAGGAACTGGGGCGGGTTGCTGAGGTTCAGTTCGATATATTCCTTGTAGATCTGCGATTCTATCTGTCCGTCCTCTTCGAGGATGAATGCGTCGTAGTTGCTGCATATCATCAGGATTTTCCTTACCCTGAAACTCATCAGGGCGCGATAATCCGTGACTATCAGTTCTTTCAGGCTTACAGGCTCTACCGTGTTCATTTTATGTGTAGGATTTTGGTGTCATTGTGTCTGCAGGATATGCTGTCCCGTGCGGCGGCGGAATTCCGCAACCGTGACAGCCGTCGCGACGGCGGCGTTCAGGGATTCGGAGCCCGGATCGCCGGCAGGGTATGGAGGGATGGAAAGCCGCTCCGAGACGAGGGCTTCCATTTCAGGCGAAATGCCGTCGGCTTCATTGCCCGTCACTATGGCGACAGGGGAGTGCTCCCCGGTTTCTATCCCGGCAGTGTAAATGTCCCTGCCGTCCATGAACGTACCGTAGACCTTGCCTCCGGCCTGGAGGATGCAGGCGGCGGCTTCCCTGAGGTCGGCATAATGGAAATCCACCCTGAATATCGCCCCCATCGTAGACTGGACGACTTTGGGGTTGTACAGGTCCACAGTGTCTTCCGTGGCGAAGATGCCGTCTATGCCGAACCAGTCGGCGACCCTGACGATGGTGCCGAGGTTTCCCGGATCACGGATGGTGTCCAGAAAGAGATAGAGCCCGCCTGCTGCGGAGGAGCCGTCAGCGGACCGGCCTTTGCTGATTATCTTCCGTATGCTTTCCCCGTCCGCGGCAGTAGGGCAGCCAGGCTTGCGCACCACCGCTAAAACAGGGGAGGGCGAGGCCAGCCGGCTGATACGCGACATCGTTTCCTCTCCGATTTCATCGCGCCGGTACACGTTTTCCACCGTGAAGCCGGACGCTGCCGCCTCGGCGACCATCTTTTCGCCTTCGACGATGAAGAGTCCCAGCTCGTCCCTGAATTTCTTTTGCGACAGGGAGCGTATACGCTTGATTTCGTTCGAGGATAATTTCCGCATAACCTGTCAATAGCCGAGGATTTTCAGCATCGACTTGTAGGTCTGTTCCTTGCTGAAAAGCTTCGTGAAGTATTCCCCGTTTTCGTCCCTGTCTATGATGATGTATTTCGGCGCGGGCTGGAGACAGTGCTGGAGGCCGCCGAACCCGGAAATCGATTCCTGATAGGCTCCGGTGTGGAAGAACCCGATGTAGAGCGGGTCATTCCTGTCCTCCATAATCGGGAGGAAGATGGCGTTAGCATGGGAATCCGCATTGTAGTAGTCCTGGCTGTCGCAGGTGAGTCCGCCGAGGAAGACGCGCTGGTACTTCTCGTTCCATTTGTTGATCGGCAGGAGAATGAAGCGCTGCTTGATGCCCCAGGTATCGGGAAGGGTGGTCATGAAGGAGTTGTCTATCATATACCATCTTTCCCTGTCGTTCTGCTGTTTCATATCCAGTACCTGGAAGATCGTGGCGCCGGATTCCCCTACGGTGAAGCTTCCGAATTCGGTAAAGATGTTCGGCTCCGGAACTCCGCGTGCATTGCACATAGTCTTGATCTGCAGGATTATTTCTTCGGCCATATATTCGTAGTCGAAATCCATGGCCAGGGAATTCTTGATAGGGAAGCCGCCCCCTATGTTCAGGGAATCGAGTTCAGGGCACAGCATCTTCAGGTCGCAGTAGACGTTTACGCATTTGGCGAGTTCGTTCCAGTAGTAGGCCGTGTCCCTGATGCCGGTATTTATGAAGAAGTGCAGCATTTTCAGGTGGAACTTGCTGCTTTTGCCGATGATGTTTTCGTAGAACGGCAGGATGTCGCTGTAGCGGATGCCGAGGCGGGAGGTGTAGAATTCGAAGTTGGGCTCTTCTTCGGACGCTATCCTGATTCCGATGTTGACCGGCACGTTTATCAGGGCGTCGAGATCCTGAAGCTCATGCATATTGTCCAGGACCGGTATGATGTTGTGCCAGCCCGAATTCGCGAAATTCGCTATGTTCTCGATGTAGGCCGGCTTCTTGAACCCGTTGCAGACTATGTAGAGATCCCGGTCTACCGCACCTTCGGCCTCGAGCGCCTCGATAAGATTCAGGTCGAATGCCGACGAAGTCTCGATGTGGATGTCGTTTTTCAGGGCTTCCCTGAGGACGAATTCGAAATGCGAACTTTTGGTGCAGTAGCAGTAGTGGTAGTTTCCCTTGTAGTCCGCCTTGGCCATAGCCACGTTGAACATCCTCTTCGCTCTCTGTATCTGGGATGATATTTTCGGCAGATATGTGATTTTCAGCGGAGTCCCGTACTGGTTTATTATGTCCATCATGTTGATTCCGTGGAAGTAGAGTTCGCCGTCTTCTACCTTGAACTCGTCCTGCGGAAACTCGAAAGTCTGGTCTATCAGATCGATGTACTTGTTCTTCATTCCGGTAATGCGATTGAGTTACATTAGCTTTTTCC
This sequence comes from uncultured Bacteroidales bacterium, assembly GCA_949295645.1. Classification (GTDB taxonomy): domain Bacteria; phylum Bacteroidota; class Bacteroidia; order Bacteroidales; family UBA932; genus Cryptobacteroides. Next base: position 5,554 of record CASFLY010000001.1, read on the forward strand.
AGGCAATCCGTCGCGGCCGGATTGCCGTTTCCGGCTGCAAATATATTAATTTTTGTATAGATTGTCCCGTGCGGCGGGAAAGTGTTTGCCGATTTGTGTTGAAAATGTTCAAAACACTTCCTAAATTTGCCGGTTATGAAGGGTCTGACAAGGGTAATATCGGTGTTTGCGGCGTTCGTCTTCTGTTCCTGCAGTACGACAAGGGTGCTTCAGGACGGGGAATTCAGACTCGCGGGAAACAGCCTCAGCGTTACCAACGACGATTCCTTCAGCACTTCCGCGCTCGAACCCTATATCAAGCAGAAGCCGAATTCCTATTTCATCTTCGGCTGGAACCCTTTTCTGAACGTGTACAACTGGTCGAGCGGCAAGGACAACGGCTGGGACAGGTTCGTCCGGAAAATAGGCGTGGCTCCAGTGGTCTATGATCCCGAACTGGTCGAAAGCTCCGTAGAAAACATCACGAGACATCTGGAGTATCTCGGATATTACCGTTCAGGTGTGGAAACATCCATCGAAGTGAAGAAACGCAGGGTATATGTGGATTACCGGATTACTCTCGGGAAGCAGTACCCGATAAAGGATATCGAAATCTCCGTGCCTGGAGGCGACTTCGCCGGGGAGTTCTACAAGGACACCTCGTCGCTCGGCATAAGGAAGGGCATGCCCCTTTCGGAAAACGCCCTGGATGCCGAGACCGACCGCATCGCTTCGTTCATGCGCGACCGCGGTTTCTATACATTCAACAAGAACTATTTCTTTTTCGAGGCCGACACTCTGGCCTGTCCTGACTCGGCCATACTTGCGATGAGGATAAACAACTACACGCGCAGCGAGACCCCGGACGACGCCAGGCCGCTCAGCAGGTTCACGGTGGGGGATGTCACCATATCCCATCCGGCAAGCCTCAGGTTCCGGGAAAAGGTACTTACCGACCTGAACACCATAAAGCCGGGCAGCCCTTACAGCGAAACCCTTGTCAACACGACCTACAACAGGCTCTCTTCCCTCCGCGTTTTCAGCAGCGTCAATGTGGAAATGACGCAGAGGGACACCAATATCGTCGATTGCGAAATAAATCTCACCCAGTCCAGGCTTCAGGGCTTCAAGCTGAATGTGGAGGCTTCGTCCAATTCTTCCGGGCTGTTAGGGGTCTCTCCGCAGATTTCGTATTATCATAAAAATATTTTCCGCGGTGGAGAGTGGCTGAATCTCGGCTTTATGGGAAATTTCCAGTTCAAGTTCAACGACCCCACCCGTTCGAACGAGTTCGGCGTGTCGGCCGGCCTGAGCTTTCCGAAGTTTTTCCCGCTGCCGTACAGGATTTTCCCGGGGGCCGTGCCGAGGACCGACATCAATTTTTCCTACAATTACCAGAGCCGTCCGGAGTACACGCGGAATATCATATCCACCTCTTACGGCTACACGGGGAACTACCGTGGCAGGCTTTTTTACCAGGTGTACCCTCTGCAGTTCAACGTAGTGCGGCTTTTCGACCTCGACCAGTCGTTTTTCAACACCCTTTCCCGGGACCCCTTCATGCGCAACGCCTATCAGGACCACTTCGACCTGGGTTCCGGCGGAACTGTCTACTATACCACGAACTCGGACGTGGTGCCACGGACTTCGTTTTTCTACGTCCGTTTCCAGGGCGACATAGCCGGAAATCTTCTGAGCGCGTTCAAGCCCCTTATGAACAGGGACGATAGCGGTGCGGGCATGATATGGAACACTCCCTTTTCCCAGTATGTGAGGGGAGAGGTGACGGTCGGCAGGACCTGGAGGTTCGGAAAGAATGACGGACAGGCATTCGCCACGAGGTTCCTTGTCGGGGCCGGTTATGCCTACGGCAACTCTACCGCACTCCCTTTCGAGAAGCATTTCTATTCCGGAGGGGCAAACAGTCTTCGCGGCTGGCAGGCAAGGGCTGTCGGCCCCGGTCTGGCCCCGCTCGACGAGACCTTTACGATAGCCAACCAGACGGGAGACATGAAGATAGAGGCCAATGCGGAATACCGTTTCAGGATGTTCTGGAAAGTCGAGGGAGCCGCATTCATAGATGCGGGCAATGTCTGGACATTGCGCGATACCGGAGGGGAGCACAGCGACGGTTCTAAACTGATGATGCGGACTTTCGCCGAAAGCATTGCGGCCAACTGGGGCGTGGGTATCAGGCTCGACCTGAATTTCCTGGTGCTGAGGGTCGATTTGGGCATGCGGCTGCATGATCCGGCCCGTGCCGAGGGGGAAAGGTGGCTGAGACCCGGCCAGTGGCTGAAAAGAGACGGATGTGCCGTGCATTTCGGAGTCGGCTATCCGTTCTGAGCGGAATATGTATACGAAAAAAAGTGTATTTTTGTGGATTGTATTATAAAAAGGTGATATGAGGTTTGATTTTGCCGCTGTCTTGACGTTGGCTTTTTCGGCGCTGACGCTCAATGCCGGGGAGACGCTTTCCGCAAATCCGGTGAAGCCGGACGGACAGCCACAAAAAGAATACAGGGAAGCCCTGACGCTGTATGAAAGAGGGATGTACGACAGATCCATGCTGATGTTCAGGGATTTGGCGGAAAAGACGGGCAACGAGGATGCCCGCGGCTATTACATCCTGAACGCTGCCTGTCTGCAGGTTCCGGGATATGAGACTCTTATAGAGGATTTCGCCGACAGGCACGGCTCTTCCGGCCTGATCCCCCAGATACGCTACAGATATGCACTGAATCTGTTCGACCTGAAGGATTTTTCCGGGGCTTCGGCACAGTTCGAACAACTCTCGCGGCACAATCTCTACCGTCGCCAGGTCCCCGAATTCCAGTTCAAAAGGGCTTATTGCGACTTCGAGCTCAGACATTACGACCGGGCGCTGCTCAGGTTCAAGGATCTGACTATGAGGGCCCATTCCGACTATACGGCCCCGGCTCAGTATGCTATCGGCTACATCTGTTACGAGCAGGGGAAATTCGCGGATGCCGTGGAATGGCTCGAAAAGGCTTCGGCGGACAGCCGTTTCACGGAGGCAGCCTCATTCTATCTTATAGAGTGCCGCTTTATGCTGAAAGACTATGAACGGGTTCGGGACGAGGGGCCCGCACTGATGGAACAGGTCTCCGATGACAAGAAACCGTACATCGCCCGCTTCATTTCGGAAGCCTGTCTCGTGCTCGGCGACCCGGAGGCGGCAAGGCATTACTTCGACCTCGGCCGGCAGTCCCTGTCTGCAAAATCCCGTTCCGACTTTTTCTATGCGGGCTCCGTCTTGTATGCTGTCAAGGACTACCAGGGTGCCATAGATAATTTTTCGATGATGACCGACAGAAGCGACTCTCTCGGTCAGATAGCGAACTACCATCTCGGCTATTCCTACATCAGGACGGGAAACAAGGTCGCCGCCATGGGTGCGTTCAAGGATGCTTCCGGACCGGCTTTCGACCCGGACATCAGGGAAGACGCCTTCTTCAATTATGCAAAACTCGCTTTCGACCTGAATACCGACTCTTCGGTTTTCTATGACTACCTCAAGGCCTATTCGGACAAGGGAAAAAGCGAACAGATCTACAGCTATATCGCTCTTGCCGCATTGTACAACCGCGATTACGAGGGAGCCATCGAAGCATACGACCAGATAGACGAACTGGATCCGGACATGAAGTCGAATTACCGCAAGGCCAATTACCTGCGTGCCGACCAGCTGATCCGCGCCGGGTCTTACAGGGCGGCGACAGACTGCCTGAGGGCGGCGGCTTACTATTCCGACAGGAGATCCTATTTCAACCAGATGTCACGCTACTGGCTTGCGGAATCCTATTACCGCTGCGGCCAGTACGACAACGCGCTGACCGTCCTTACGGATCTCTACAATACGTCGGCCCTTTACGGCCAGGAAGAATCCACCCTCATCACCCTCAATATCGCATACTGCCACCTGAAAAAGAACGACTTCGACCAGGCTGCCTCCTGGTTCTCGAATTATCTTTCGGGCGGCTCCCAGACTTACAGGAAAGAGGCCCTGACACGTTACGGCGACTGCATGTTCATGACCCAGAAATACAGGGATGCGGCGGCGGCTTACGACAAGGTGACGGAAGAGTATTTCGACGTCGACGACATCTACCCGTATTATCAGGCGGCCTTAGCCTACGGCCTGACAGGGAACAATGCCAAAAAGGAGGCCTTGCTGGGCAATGTGGAGAAGGCATCCCCGGCTTCGGCCTACTATCCTGAGGCTATGTACGAGCTCGGCCGCGTGCAGGTCGTGACAGGGCAGCCGGACAAGGCCATCAAGAGTTTCAATACCCTCGCCGACAACGTGCGCGACAGCATCTACATCGCCAGGGCGTATATCGAACTCGGAATGATCTACCGCAACAGGTCCGAGAACGCCAAGGCTCTCGGCTATTATAAAAAGGTGGTGGAGGATATGCCTATGTCCGAATACGCCGATGCCGCCCTGCTTGCGATAGAATCCATCTATAAGTCGCAGAATACGCCTGAGGAGTACCTTGCATACATCGAAAGTATCGGAAAATCCTCGTTGAAGACGGAGGATGAAAAGGAAATGATGATATTCAACGCGGCCGAGCAGATTTTCCTGTCAGGGAACCTGTCCCGTGCTCTCGCTTCCCTGGATTCGTATCTGGAAAAGTATCCCGAGGGCCGGAAAACGGCCGATGCCGAGTACTATGTGGCCGAGTGTTACAGGCTTTCGGACCGGCCGGAAACCGCCTGCGACCATTATCTCAAGGTTATGGAAGCCGGGGAGGGTTCGTTCACCCGTCAGGCCGCGATGAACTATGCCGACCTGTCCTATTCCCTGCAGAAATACGGGGATGCCTTCGATGCCTATGCCTCTCTTTATGCTTCGGCTGAATTCCCCGAATACCGGTTCCGGGCCCTTACAGGCCTTATGCGCTCGGCTTTCAGGGCTAAGATGTTCGATGAGGCTGTCAGGTATTCGGTGCTTCTGGCTGCCGACGGCAGTGCAGACGTCGCGCTGGTACGCGAGGCCCGGTATGTGCAGGCGAAGTCGCTTTTGGCCACATCCCGGCGCGATGAAGCCTTTACGCTGCTTGCAGGACTTGCCGCAGACCCGACTACCGCCGAGGGCGCAGAGGCTGCGTTCCTGATGATTCAGGACTGCTACGACAGGGGAGTCTTCGACGAGGTGGAGTCCCGCGTCTACGCGTTCTCCGACTCGAATACGCCTCAGACCTACTGGCTTGCAAAGGCATTCGTGGTCCTCGGAGACGCTTTTGTGGAAATGGACAACCTCGACCAGGCCAAGGCTACGTTCGAAAGCGTGGAAGAAGGCTACAGGCCGGAGTCCGGCGACGACGATGTCCTGCAGGCCGTTCGGATGAGACTCGGAAAGCTCGCTTCCCTGATGGAGACGGGAAGCATTGAATGATTTTACGGGAAGCAAAATATTTCGGAAAATGAGAAATCTCGGTAAACATATCGCCAATATCGCAATATCGCTCCTGGGCGTCTGCTCCGGTCTTTCCGCACAGGACCTGAATCCGACCGTGGAAGTGTCGAGACAGTACAGGGGCGCGATGATAGACATAGACAAGCCTTCCGTTCCGATGGCCGTCCCGGACAGCGTCATGAGGTTCAACCTCGAATTCGACTATTCGGTCTTCGACAGCCCGTTCCGCGGCTCGTATGAATTCCGCCCGTTCCTTATGGATATGGACCTTGCTCCCGGGACTTCCGGAGAGAAGTCACTGTATCTCCGCGCCGGTCTGGGATATACCCTGCATCCGGAACTGGATTTCGTATGGTCTCCATTCGACGGCAAGCGTTTCAGGATGTCCGTTTACGCCATGCACCGTTCCTATATCGGAAAATACAGACAATTGGGGGTGAATTCCTCCGACGACGGGCTTTTTGCGGAAATATCTCCGGTGTCCGGACGTTTTTCCGGACATGACATGCTGTCCGAGGCCGGAATAGACGGCTCCTATGACTGGGACAAGGGCATCTTCGCCTTCAATGCGGGCTATTACGGCACTGCGCTGAAAGACACGCTGGTCAAGAGGGGATACGACGGTTTCGACCTCAGTCTCGGCATCGCTTCGAAAGATAGGGCGGATGCGCACTTCGCATACAGGGCCGGGGTGCATTACCGGTATGCCGAAGACAAGGCGGACTATTCGTTCCAGCCGTCGAAGGTCTGTATGACAGGCCATGACCTCGACCTGGACCTTTCTCTCGGCGGCTCCTTTCCGTCGGGGCATTCCGTAGCGGCAGACCTGGATTTCGACCTTTCCTCATACGGGGCGCTCTACTCCTCCACGGCCGGAAGCATAGCTCTCACTCCGCGCTATCTCTACAGGAAAGGCCGCTGGAACCTGGATCTCGGAGTAAAGGTAGCCTTCCTGCTCAGGAACAACGCCGAAGGCATAATGCCGAAAATGAACACCTCGAAAGGGCAGGTCGTCTATCCCGACGCCGGCATCACCTTCACCGCAATAAGGAAACATCTCGACCTTTATCTTGCCGTAGGCGGCGGCCCGGACATAAACAGCTATTCATCTCTCCTGTCGGCAAACAGGCATATTACACCATTGTACAATATAGTCCTCGACGCCCCGCTTCTGGACAACACCGTGGAAAGGGTGTCGGCAGCGTTCGGGCTGAAGGGAAATATCGCCTCACGTTTGCGGTACGACCTCAGTGCAGGCTACCGGAATTTCGCCAATGCTCCGCTGGAGACAGTCGTCATAGACGGGCTGACCTCCTCCGCCGGGCTCTCCTATGGTGCCATGCAGATGTTTTTCACCCGGCTGGACTATGGATGGAAGTCCCAGGACGTGGACATCAGCGGACGCTTCCAGTATCAGGGAACGGATATCGCGGAAAAGAACCGTGGAATGTTCGCCCCTGCGGCATTTACCGGTTTCATAGACTTCCGGTACAATTGGAGGCAGCGGATCTTCCTGGGCATAGACTGCGGTTTTTCCACGGCGAGGAAAGGCTCTGTGCTGTTTGCGGACACGAAGGCCGTCATTCCGGAAGTCTCGGTTCCGGGATATGCCGATCTCGGTGCCACCGTATCCTATGCCTTTTCCCGCAAATGCACCTTCTGGCTTCATGGCGGAAACCTTCTCGACATGACTGTCCAGCGTACCCCGCTCTATTGCGAAAGCGGAATATACTATACAGTGGGCCTGACCCTGAACCTTTAGCCGCTGCAAACGGCTGCTATGGAGTCCGGTCTGCCGGAGATGCGGCCTTACGGGCGCAGGCGTGAACGGCGTGTACGGACCAAAAGAATTTTTGAAAAATATCAAAACAATTCCTAAATTTGTCCGCTTAATATTTTTCTGTAAAAATGAGTGAAAACGAAGTGAAGAACAATGCGGAAAACCAGTATTCCGCGAGCAGTATTCAGGTGCTGGAAGGGCTTGAAGCCGTGAGGAAAAGACCTTCGATGTACATCGGAGACATAGGGGAGAGGGGACTGCACCATCTCGTATATGAAGTGGTCGACAACAGTATCGACGAGGCTTTGGCCGGATTCTGTACCGACATCGAAGTCAGCATAAACGAAGACAATTCCATCACCGTAAAGGACAACGGGCGAGGCATTCCGACCGGCATGCACGAGAAAGAGCACAAGTCGGCGCTCGAAGTCGTGCTGACAGTACTTCACGCCGGAGGAAAGTTCAGCAAGGACAGCTACAAGGTTTCCGGAGGTCTGCACGGAGTGGGCGTATCCTGCGTGAATGCGCTCTCCGACTATCTCAAGGCGGAAATCCACAGGGAAGGGAAGATTTTCGTACAGGAATACTCCAAAGGCAAGCCGCTTTCAGACGTGAAGGTCGTCGGCGAGGCTTCAGATACGGGCACCATCATCACCTTCCATCCGGACAAGGAGATTTTCACCGTCACCACGGTCTACAAATACGACACCCTCGCCGGCAGGCTCAGGGAACTCGCCTATCTGAACAAGGGCATAAAACTGATACTGACCGACCGGAGGGAAAAGGTGCTGGACGACAACGGCAATCCGACGGGAGAATACCGCAGCGAAGTCTTCTATTCAAAGGACGGGCTGAAGGAATTCGTAAAATATATGGATGCGGACGCCACGGTGGAAGAACTGATTCCGGAGCCGGTATGTCTGGAGACCAACAAGGTAATCCCGATAGAAATAGCCCTTCAGTACAACAACGGGTTCCGCGAGAAAATCCAGTCATATGTAAACAACATCAACACCATAGAAGGAGGCACCCACCTGAACGGCTTCAAGGCCGGCCTGTCGAGAACCCTCAGGAACTACGCCGAGAAGAACAACCTTTTCGGCAAGATAAAGGCCGACCAGGTGTCGTCGGAAGACTATCGTGAAGGCCTTACAGCCGTGATTTCCGTCAAGGTGGCGGAGCCTCAGTTCGAAGGCCAGACCAAGACCAAGCTCGGGAACCAGGAGGTATATTCTGCCGTTTCCCAGGCCACTGCCGGGGCGCTGGAGACATACCTCGAGGAGAATCCGAAAGAAGCGAGGATGATCATAGACAAGGTCGTCCTTGCGGCCACTGCACGTCAGGCCGCCCGCAAGGCGCGCGAGATGGTGCAGCGCAAGACGGTGATGTCCGGAGCGGGAATGCCGGGCAAACTGGCCGACTGCTCTCTCAGGGATCCCGAGAAATGCGAACTCTTCCTCGTGGAGGGAGATTCCGCAGGCGGTACCGCAAAACAGGGCCGCGACAGGATGACACAGGCCATCCTGCCCCTGAGGGGAAAGATCCTGAACGTGGAAAAGGCGATGGAGCACAGGGTGTTCGAGAGCGAAGAGATCAGGAACATCTATACCGCTCTCGGAGTGACGGTGGGCACGGAGGACGACCACAAGGCCCTGAACCTTTCCAAACTGCGCTACCACAAGGTGATAATAATGACGGATGCCGATGTGGACGGCAGCCATATCGCGACGCTGATCCTTACGTTCTTCTTCCGCTATATGCTGGACCTCATCCGCAACGGCTATGTCTATCTCGCGACTCCGCCGCTTTATCTCGTGAAGAAGGGTAGGGAGGAGATATACTGCTGGACCGATGACGAAAGGCGTGCCGCTACCGAAAAGCTCGGCAAGGGTACGGACAAGGGCGTGACCGTGCAGCGTTACAAAGGTCTCGGCGAGATGAGCGACGTACAGCTCTGGGAGACGACTATGGATCCGTCCCGCAGGCTGCTCCGCCAGGTTACCATCGACAATGCCGCGGAGGCCGAAAGGACGTTCTCGATGCTGATGGGAGACGATGTGCCGCCGAGAAGGGAGTTTATAGAGCAGAACGCGCATTATGCCAATGTGGATGCTTGAATCTATTTTCCATCGGTGATTCCGGCCTTGAAATTCCCCGCTGAAAAAAGAAATTCGCAGTCTTGATGACAAGTACTAAAATTTATAAATCTGGATATTATGGATATTTTTGAAAGAATTGCAAGAGATTCGGGAGGTCCTCTCGGACAATACAGACAGAAAGCCTTCGGATACTATATGTACCCGAAACTCGAGGGTGAGATAGGGCCGCATATGAAATTCCGCGGCAAGGACGTGCTCTGCTGGAGCCTGAACAACTATCTCGGACTTGCAAACCATCCCGAAGTAAGGAAAACCGATGCGGAAGCCGCCGCAAAATGGGGTCTTGCCTATCCGATGGGAAGCCGTATGATGTCGGGCCACACGTCCCTCCACGAAAAATTCGAGAGGGAGCTCGCCGATTTCGAGAAAAAGGAGGACGCCTTCCTCTTCAACTTCGGCTACCAGGGCATCATTTCGACCATCGACGCCCTGATGGACAGGCATGACATCATCGTCTACGACTCGGAAGCGCATGCCTGCCTTATAGACGGGGCCCGTCTGCACATGGGCAAGCGCATGACCTACCGCCACAACGACATCGAAAGCTGCGAAGCCACCCTTAAAAGGGCTTCAAAACTGTGCGAAGAGACCGGAGGCGGCATCCTCCTCATCACGGAAGGCGTGTACGGTATGACGGGGGCCCTCGGCATCCTCGACCAGATAGCCGCCCTGAAAAAGAAATACAATTTCAGAATCCTCATCGACGACGCTCACGGATTCGGAGTAATGGGAGAACATGGCCGCGGCACATCCGAGCATTTCGGGGTTATGGACGAGATCGACCTTTATATCGGAGCATACGCAAAGTCCATGGCCAGCATCGGCGGTTTCGTGGCCGGGCCGAAAGTCATCATCGACTATCTCAGATACAATCTCCGGTCCCAGATCTACGCCAAGTCGCTTCCTATGGCATTTGTGGAAGGCGGGCTGAAAAGGCTCGAAATCATCCGCAGCGCCGAGGGTGACGAACTGAGGAAAAAACTCTTCAAGGTGACCCGCGCCCTGCAGAACGGATTCCGCGAACTCGGTTTCGAAATCGGGCCTGCAGAAGCCTGCGTGACCCCTGTTGCCATCAAGGGCGGAGTCGGCCAGGCTACACGTATGGCGGTCGACCTCAGGGAAAACTACGGAATCTTCTGCTCTATCGTCGTCTATCCCGTCATTCCTAAGGGTATGATCATCTTCAGGGTCATCCCTACCGCAGCCCACTCTATGGAAGACGTGGAATACACCCTCAAGACATTTGCCGAAGTAAGGGCGAAACTCGAACGCGGCGAATACGACGGTGAGGACGTCATAGACATGCATCAGTAGGAAACATCAAGCACGGTGTCTGCGGCAAGGGGAGAAACGGAAATTTTCCCTTGACGCGGGCCGGATGGAATATGAACGGAAAATACTTTCAAAACAAAGTCATGATCATAACGGGAGCCAGCTCAGGAATTGGGTTGGCTTCTTCCCGGTTATTCGCATCCTTCGGCGCCAGGCTTGTCCTTGCGGCCCGTTCCGAAGACAGGCTGGAAAGCCTCGCAGCTGAACTCTCGCCCCTGACGGAAGTCCTCTGCGTCAAAACGGATGTCAGCCTTGAGGAAGACTGCAGGATGCTCATTGAAAAAGCGGTGGAAAGATTCGGGGGCATAGACATCCTGGTCAACAATGCAGGCATTTCGATGAGGGCCATGTTCCGCGATCTCGAGCTTTCCGTGATCAGGAGGCTTATGGACGTGAATTTCTGGGGCACGGTGTATTGTACCAAATATGCCTTGCCCTGGCTGCTGAAGTCCAAAGGCTCGGTGGTAGGGGTCATCTCCATTGCCGGTTTCGCCGGCCTCCCGGGCAGGACAGGCTATTCCTCGTCCAAATACGCTATCCGCGGTTTCCTGGACACCCTCAGGATCGAACATCTGTACGACGGCCTCCATGTGATGGTTTTCGCCCCCGGATTCACGGCATCGAACGTCCGGAACGCCGCCCTTACGGCAGACGGTTCGCAGCAGGGTTCCACCCCTCGCGATGAAGGCAGGATGATGACGGCCGAAAAAGTGGCGGAATACCTGGCTGCAGGGCTCGTGAAGAAAAAACGTGAAATGGTCCTCACACCCCTCGGGAAAGCGACGGTCTTCGTGCACAAGTTCTGGCCATGGCTGACGGACAGGATAGAATTCAGCTACATGTCGAAAGAACCCGACAGCCCGTTCCACAAATAATCAAGTCAAACATTTTTGCAGATGAGCAGCGGATACCTGACTCCGGATCTTCTCGGAAGCCTTTATCTCTATGCGGACTCGACCCGGAGCAACACATCTTTCTCATACGTCGTAAGCCTGACGATGTCCGTCGACATGTCCCTGCTGGAACGTGTCCTGAACGAGCTTGCCCCGCGTTTTCCGCACATAGTGCTGAAAGCGGAAGTAAAGGACGGGGAGTTCGTATACGGGAAGGCGGGTTCGCCCGTAAAGGTATATGACGCAGGCAGGCGCCAGGCGGTTTCGGCTTCCGGAAAATTCGGGCGGGACTGCCTGTTTTCCGTCTTCGTGAACCACAAGACGGTGTATTTCGATTTCCACAAGGCCATTACCGACGAGAAAGGCATTGTCCCGTTCATCAGGGCCGTGATTTTCCGCTATCTCAAGGCCGCCGGCTACGATGTGGAGAACGACGGCAGCGTGATCGTTGCGGAAAGCGAGTTCCATGAAATCGAAGCCGACGATGCTTTCATAAGACTGGACGACATCCCGGCGTCCAAACCGGTCTGGTATATGGATGCCAGGTCGGTCGGCCTGCCGTTTGCGGAAAGCGGCGAGAGCTTCAGGGTGACGCAGCTGCATCTGCCGGTGGCGAAGATCAAGGGGGAAATCAGGGATTACTGTATGATGCCCTCCACGATAGTTTCGCCGTTTTTCGCACAGGCCCTTCTCGACACCTTTCCCGAAGGGAACGTCCCTGGAGAATTCATTGTCTCCAACATCCAGGTGAATCTCAGGCAATATTTCCCGACTACCACCATACGGCCGTTCTTCGCGAACCTGCCGCTGGCCTACAACAGGAAGATTTCGGAATATCCGGTTTCTACCGTCCTGATGTCGCAGAAAAAGTTCCTGGAGGCCCAGTTGAAGACGGATGCCCTGGCCTACAACGTCCAGAAACGGATTTCCGTCATCGAAAAGGCCCTCGGCGGAAAGACACTGGAGGAAAAGGCCGCCGGAGCGGCGGTGCTGTTTTCCGGGAAATCCGGCGAAGCCACATTCTCTATATGCAATGTCGGCAATGTGATAATGCCGGAATCGATGCTGCGCTATATCACGGAATTCTATCCCGTCGTACCTCCGGCCATGTTCCCGTACGGCATTTCCACCATCAATTTCAAGGGCGACCTGATAGTTACCGTATCCTCCGCAGGAAAAGAAGACCCTGCAGCCGGGAGATTCGCCGCACTGCTGAAACAGTTCGGCGTACCGGCATACGTATCGGACAGCTATATCCATTCGATGATGAACTATAATCCCATAGCCGATGCCTGAAATAAGAATCAACCATTCCTACAGGGTGTACCTGCCGCTGGCGATCCTGTTTGTCATCCTCACCGTCATTTTCCCGAGGATGGGGAAATTCAACTACGACTACAGGAAAGGGTCTCCCTGGATGTACGAAACCCTGATTGCCCAGTTCGACTTCCCGATTCTGAAGACCGACGCCCAGATCCAGGCGGAAAAGGGCGCTCTCGGGTCGAGCGTGATTCCCTATTTCCGCTATTCGGAAGCCGTGGTACACGACCGGATAGGAATAGTAGAGAAACTCGACCTGAAAAGATGCAATGCCTTCAAGCCTGAAATACTCAATGCTTTCGGAAGAATCTACGAAAGCGGCATCATCTCCGAAACCGGCACGGACTATCTCCCAGAGGGGAAGACCCTGGACGGGAACGTGATCTTCGTCCAGAAAGACAGGCGTGCTAAGAAGATTCCTTCATCCGAAGTCTATACTGTCCGGGAGGCCCGGGATTTCCTGCTCCTGTTCCTGACTGATGCCGATGTCGGGTGCAACGCTGACTCTCTCTGCAGGGCGGCAGGCCTGTACGACCTGCTCGAGCCGAACCTGCTTTTCGACAGGCAGACTACCGAACTCGTGCACGACGAGTCCGTAAATTACGTTTCGCCCACTGCCGGGGTCGTCAATGCAGGCCAGCTCATCGTCTCGAACGGCGAAATCATCACTGCCGAGATAGAACAGCTTCTCGACTCGTACAAGGCGGAATACGAAGACAGCCTCGGCTACAACGGCCCGACCGTCTGGCTCTGGTTGGGGAACATGCTTATAGCCCTCGGGCTTGTCACTGTCCTGTATTTTGCCCTTTATTTTACGAACTACAGGATTTACGGCCAGTCGAACACGTACATTTACCTCCTGGTCATCTTCCTGCTCGCCACGGTGCTGGCAATAGCGGTCGAAAAGGTGGATCCGGAACTGCTGTATATGACGCCGTTTACCCTCATTGCACTTTATCTTGTGGCCTTTTTCAAGAAACGCGTCGTCCTGCCGGTCTACACAATTTCGCTCCTGCCGCTGCTCATCTTCACGCACAACGGAGTGGAACTCTTCGTCATGTATCTTATAGCCGGAGTAGTGACGATTTTCCTTGCGGAAATCTACAACAGGGGATGGAAACAGTTCATCACGGCCATTGCGGTCTTTTTCATTCTGCTCACGGTCTATTTCGCGTTCAGGCTGATAGACGGGATCAGCGGCTTCAACGACTACCGCATCATCCTCTATCTCTTCATAGGCTCATTCCTGTCGGTAGCCGGATATCCGCTCATCTACCTTTTTGAAAGGCTGTTCATGCTCGTATCGAACACGAGGCTGACGGAACTCACCGACACGAACAACAGGCTGCTCAGGGATCTGGCGCACAAGGCTCCCGGGACTTTCCAGCATTCGCTCCAGGTGATGAACCTTGCCGATGCCGCTGCGCGTTCCATAGATGCCAACGTGCTGCTGGTGCGTGCCGGGGCCCTGTACCATGATATCGGCAAAATGATGAATCCGCAGTGCTTCATCGAGAACGAGACCCTCGGGGCGCGGTATCACGACGGTCTGTCCCCGCGGGAAAGTGCCATAGAGATCATCAAGCACGTGCCGGACGGAATGGCTTTGGCCGACAGGTTCAAACTGCCGGATGTAGTGAAGGAATTCATCGTCACCCACCACGGAACCACCTGCACCGCATATTTTTACAACAAATACATAAACGAAGGCGGCGACAGGAACGATGCGGAGGATTTCTTCTACAAAGGGAAGAAGCCGACGACCAAGGAGCAGATCATCATAATGCTGTGCGACACCCTGGAGGCGGCGTCGAGATCCCTGAAAGACTATTCCGCCAAGGCGATGTCGGATCTGGTGGAAAGGATAGTGAAGTCGAAAATGTCCGACGGCCAGTTCGAAGACGCGGATATTTCGCTCAAGGAACTGAATATAGTGAAGAATGTCCTGAAATCCTATCTGCAGCAGGTGTATCATGCGCGGATCGTCTATCCGCGGCGGATGAAGTCATGATTTTGATATTAATTCGGGAATGATTATATTTGCGCCCTTGCTTCCGGCCTTGGGCACTGCCCGGATGCGGCTGCGATGCGGACTTGAATAAACGGATAATAATTAAAATACAACATATTATGAACGTTACACAGAATAAAATCGACGATCTCAATATCGAACTCGAACTTTCGATATCGGGCGATGACTATTCCGCGAAAAGGAAGAAAAAGCTGAATGAACATAAGAGGACGGCTGAAATCAAGGGTTTCAGAAAGGGCATGGTGCCGATGGGGCTTATCGAGAAAATCTACGGCCAGTCCTGCCTTGTGGATGCTGTGAACGACCTGATTTCCGAGGCCCTGAACGGCTTCATCAGCGATAACGGCCTGAAAGTCATCGGAGAGCCTCTTCCATCGGAAAACCAGCCGGAGACAGAGTGGAAGAACGGCAACGATTTTTCTTTCAAGTTCGACATAGCACTGGCTCCGAAGATAGATTTCGATCTTTCGAAAGATGACCAGATACCTTATTACAATATAAATATTACCAAAGAGGCCAAGGCCGAAATGAAGGAGAATCTGCTCAAGCAGTACGGTTCTCTCGAGGAAGGCAAGGCTGCCAAGGCCGAGGACTTCATCATCGTGGATCTCGAGCAGGGTGAAACCAGGGTGGAAGGCACCTACATCGCTCTGCGCAATGTAGCCGAGGCCGTGAGGCCGTCGTTCACTGGCCTGAAGGCCGGGGATTCCATCGATGTCAATGTGAACGAGGCGTTCGTGAACGAGACCGACAGGGCTTCGCTTCTGAAAACCGACAAGGACAAGCTTGCGGACATGGATCCGGTATACAGGATGACGGTAAAGAACGTGAAGACTTTCGTGCCGGCTCCGATGACCCAGGAGACCTTCGACAAGATTTTCGGCGAGGGCAATGTCAAGTCCGAAGAGGAGTTCGATGCCAAGATAGAGGAAAGGCTCGCGGCCGAATACTCCCAGGAATCCGAGTTCAGATTCGCCAAGGACGCCAAGGACTATCTCGTGGCCAAGGCTGCCATCAGTTTGCCTGAGAAATTCCTGAAAAGATGGATTTTCGTGGCCAACGACGGCAAGTTCACGATGGAAGACATCGAAAAGGAATTCGACCTCTTCCTTGCCGACTACCGCTGGCAGATGGTCAGGAACTATCTTATGGAGAAATATTCCGTCAAGATAGAGGAAGCCGACCTGATGGCGAGCGCAAAGGGGCTTGCAGCCTATCAGTTCGCGATGTACGGGATAAACAATGTCCCTGACGCAGAGCTCGAGAACTATGCGAGAAACATCCTCTCCCAGGAGAAGGAAGGCCGCCGCGTGCTCGAGCAGGTGGAAGACACCAAGACGATAGCTGCCGTCAAGGGCGCCGTAACGGTGAAGAACCATAAGATTTCGGTCGAGAAATTCCGCGAACTCAAATAAGGACGGACATCCGTTTTTCGGAGACAGATTATGGAAAGCGATTTCAAGAAATATGCAAGCCGGCACTGCGGTATCAGTTCGATGACGCTTCACAGGTACGGTTCCGTACTGGATGCGTACATAAATCCGACGATCATAGAGGAGCGCAAGCTGAATGTGGCATCGATGGACGTGTTCAGCCGGCTGCTGATGGACAGGATCATATTCCTCGGAGTCCCTATCGACGACGATGTGGCGAACATCGTCCAGGCCCAGCTGCTTTTCCTTGCATCGACTGACAGCAAAGGGGACATTTCCATCTATCTGAACACTCCGGGAGGGTCTGTGTCCGCAGGACTCGGTATCTACGACACCATGCAGCTCATAGAGCCGGACGTGGCCACCATCTGCACGGGTATGGCCGCTTCGATGGGCGCTGTCCTGCTCTGTGCGGGGACCAAGGGCAAAAGATCCGCCCTGAGGCATTCGAGGGTGATGATACACCAGCCTCTCGGAGGGGCGAACGGCCAGGCATCCGACATCGAAATAGCCGCAAAGGAGATAATGAAGATAAAGAAGGAGCTTTACGGCATACTTTCCGAACATACGGGCAAACCGTACAGTACTATCGAGGCTGACGGCGACAGGGATTTCTGGATGACTTCTGACGAGGCTCTGGAATACGGGATGATAGACGAAATTCTGACAAGGAAACACTGATGGCGAA
Organism: uncultured Bacteroidales bacterium; assembly: GCA_949295645.1. GTDB lineage: Bacteria > Bacteroidota > Bacteroidia > Bacteroidales > UBA932 > Cryptobacteroides. The sequence goes on from CASFLY010000001.1 coordinate 22,616, forward strand.
AAAAAATACGGGAGACCAGAGACACTGTATATTCTGCGGCAGGAGCGAGAATGAGGTACCGCTGCTGTTGCAGGGGCTGGATTCCGCCATTTGCAGCGACTGCGTGAAGCTTTGCTACGACTATGTCGCCAATATCGAAAAGGCCTCTGCACCGGCTCCCGAGAAGATAAGCAGGCTGATGAAGCCTGTCGAGATCAAGGAGTACCTCGACCAGTACGTTATCGGTCAGGACAGGGCAAAGAAACTGCTGTCCGTAGCGGTCTACAACCATTACAAAAGGATAAACAACAACCTTGTCGCCTCGAAACAGGATGATCTGGAGCTCGAGAAGTCCAATGTACTGATGGTCGGTCCTACCGGAACGGGTAAGACGCTCATGGCCAAAACCATCGCCAGACTCCTCGAAGTGCCCTTCACAATTGTGGACGCGACCGTACTTACGGAAGCCGGCTATGTGGGAGAGGATGTGGAGAGCATCCTTTCGCGGCTGCTTCAGGAGGCCGACTACAATGTCGGGCTTGCCGAGAGGGGGATAGTCTTCATAGACGAGATAGACAAGATCGCAAGAAAGAGCGACAACCCTTCTATAACGAGGGACGTTTCCGGAGAAGGGGTGCAGCAGGCGCTGCTGAAACTTCTCGAGGGAAGCGTGGTGAACGTACCGCCCAAAGGCGGCAGAAAACATCCGGAGCAGGAATTCGTGCAGGTCAACACGCAGAACATCCTTTTTATCTGCGGAGGGGCATTCGAAGGCATCGAAAGGCGTATCGCGCAGAGGCTCAATACGCAGGTCATCGGCTACGGCTCGATTCACAGGCAGCAGGTGGACAAGGACAATCTCCTTCAGTACGTCTCCGCCCAGGACCTCAGGTCATACGGTCTGATTCCGGAGATCATCGGCCGTCTTCCGGTAGTGACATACCTGGACCAGTTAGACAAGGCGGCGCTTCTGCGTATTCTTACCGAACCCAGGAACGCGATAGTGAGGCAGTACGAAAAGATGTTCGAACTCGACGGCATAAAGCTCGAAATCGAACCCGGGGTGCTCGACCTGATAGTCGATACCGCCATCGAAAACAGGCTCGGTGCCAGGGGGCTGCGTTCCATCTGCGAGAAGATTATGACGGACGCTATGTATGAAGCCCCGAGTTCGAGGAAGAAGACTTTCACGCTCACTCTCGACTACGCGAAGTCGCATCTTGCCTGAAACAGGCCCCGGTCCGCTCGGACGCCCCGTTGCCGGAAATCGGGGAAAATTCTGAATACCAGCACCATGAAAGATTACATAGAAGCGAACAAAGAACGGTTTTTCGAGGAACTTTTCTCGCTGCTGAGGATTCCGTCCGTCAGTTCTGCGGAAAAGCACGGGCCGGACATGGAGAGGTGTGCCGCAAGACTGGCCGTCCTGCTGAAGGAAGCCGGAGCGGACAGGGCAGAAGTGTGCCCCACTAAAGGGCATCCTGTGGTTTTCGGACAGAAAATCGTGGATCCGTCCCTTTCCACCGTCCTTGTCTACGGACACTATGACGTCCAGCCGGTGGATCCGATAGAACTGTGGAAATCCGACCCGTTCGAGCCGGAAATCCGGGACGGGGCCATATACGCCAGGGGAGCGAACGATGACAAGGGGCAGCTGTTCATGCATCTGAAGGCATTCGAATACATGCTCCGGAGCGGCAGGCTGCGCCACAATGTGAAATTCATCTTCGAGGGTGAAGAGGAAATCGGAAGCCCGTCTTTGGCTGAATGGGCGGAAGAGCACAGGGAGCTGCTGTCTGCGGATGTCATCCTCGTGTCGGACACGACGATGATTTCAGAACGGGTACCGTCCATAAATTGCGGAATGAGGGGCCTTTCATATATCGAAGTCAAGGTGACGGGACCGGACAAGGATCTGCATTCAGGACACTACGGCGGGGCTGTAGCCAACCCGATAAACGTCCTGTGCGACATTATTTCATCGTTGACCGACGGGGACGGCAGGATCACGGTTCCCGGGTTTTACGACGATGTGGAAGAGCTGTCTGAAGAGGACAGGGCCAGGCTTGCAAGGGCGCCGTTCGACCTTGGAGAATACAAGAAGTTCCTCGGCATCATGGAGGTAAAAGGGGAGAAAGGATACACTACGATAGAAAGGACAGGCATCAGGCCATGTCTGGACGTAAACGGAATCTGGGGCGGCTTTACCGGAGAAGGCGCCAAGACGGTGCTTCCGTCGGAAGCCCATGCTAAAATTTCGATGCGTCTGGTGCCGCATCAGGACAGCCGGAAGATTACGGATCTGGTCGAAAGGCATCTTCTGTCGTCTGCACCGGACTATGTCAGGGTCGAAGTGAAGAAACACCACGGCGGGAACGGTTTCCTGATTCCGATATCCTCGGACGCTTACCAGGCGGCATCGAGGGCCATGCAGGAGGTGTACGGTACTGAACCCGTACCGAGCAGGGGAGGCGGAAGCATCCCGGTCCTCGCCGACCTCCAGAAAATTCTCGGGATCGACCCCCTGCTGATGGGGTTCGGTCTGGAGCGCGACACCATCCACTCTCCGAATGAGAGCTATCTGCTGTCCCAGCTGTTCAAGGGGATGGAATCCATCGCCCTTTTCTATGAATATTTCCATTGACGAAACCGATACATTATGACCAGAGAAGACCTGTACGCGCAGATACGGAAAAAGCAGACGATGCTATGCGTCGGACTGGATGTCGACTACTCGAAGATGCCTGAGCACATCAAGGGCCTGGCTTCATCCGAGATAGCCATCAGAGGCCAGCTTTTCGGCGGCAAGGCACGTTCCATCATCGAGTTCAACAAAGCCATCATCGACGCCACGGCTCCCTATTGCGTCGCCTACAAGCCGAACCTTGCATTTTACGAATGCTACGGCTATGAGGGCATGCGTGCCCTGGAGGCTACGGTGGAATATATCCGCACTGTCTGTCCGGAGATTTTCCTCATCGCCGATGCCAAAAGGGGGGATATCGGGAACACGGCGAAAATGTACGCCAGATCCTTCTTCGAAACGATGGATTTCGATGCCGTGACCCTGTCTCCGTATATGGGAAAGGACAGCATCCTGCCTTTCCTCGAATACAAGGGCAAATGGGCGATAGTCCTGGCCCTGACTTCGAATGCTTCCGCCGAGCAGTTCCAGACCGCGGAAAAGGAGGGAAAACCGCTTTATCAGGCCGTAATAGAGGAAATGATGTCCATTTCCACCCCTGACAATATGATGTTCGTCGCTGGGGCTACCAGGGCCGAGAAACTTGCGGACATCAGAAAGTTCTGCCCGGACAATTTCCTTCTTGTCCCTGGCGTAGGTGCACAGGGAGGCTCTGCGGAAGAA
>CASFLY010000002.1 GCA_949295645.1 uncultured Bacteroidales bacterium
AACTAACCCGCCATAAAAAGCGTCGCGGGGACGCTTTGAAGAACTGTTGAGATAGAAGGACTCGAACCCTCACTGACAGAGCCAGAATCTGTAGTGCTACCATTACACCATATCTCAATGAAATGACCCTTTTGGGTTTTGGGACTGCAAAGGTACAAAGGTTTTTTGAAATTGCAAGTATATGGTGCTATTTTTTCGATTTTTAGATTCTACACTGCTTTTTCGAATCTTTTCATTTGCCGGAGATTCCGGCTTTGCCTCCGTCTGCCGCGTCCTCCCTGCTCACTATCACCACGGCATACGCCTCGCATCCCTCCGACCTTCCCACGAAACCTAATTTTTCGGTCGTAGTGGCCTTTACCGACACGGCGGACACCGGCACCCCCATTATCCCGGCAAGGATCTCCCTCATCCTTAGGATGTAAGGAGCGATTTTGGGCCTTTGCATAGCAATGGTAATATCCGCATTCCCCACCCTGTATCCGGCCGCGGAGACTATCGCTACAGTCCTTTCCAGCAGTACTTTGCTGTCGATTCCCTTGAACTCGTCCGACGTGTCCGGGAAATGGTGCCCTATGTCTCCGAGAGCCAGCGCCCCGAGAAGCGCGTCGCACAGGGCGTGGATGGCCACGTCTCCGTCCGAATGGGCGATGCAGCCGAGAGGACTGTCGATCCTGACTCCTCCGAGCCATAATGGCAGGCCTTCGGCCAATGCGTGGACGTCGTAGCCATTGCCGATGCGTATATCCATATACCTTAAATATTATTTCTCCAAAAATACGTATATTTGTCGGATAAAACGATGGATATGGGGTTTAATTTTGGATTTTTCGGTACGCAGGAGCATCGGGTCTTCAACTACAAGCCAAGATATTTCGACCCGGAAAAAGAAGCTCTGAAGCAGAAGTTCGGGCATGTCGACGGCAGCAGGGACAAGGATCCTTACGTCCCGGGTTCGTACATACAGGGAAGTTTCAGGAACGGGAACTACCAGAAAACGAAAAGGACAGGGAAGACACAGGCCATAATAGGGATGGTCGGACTTGTGCTGTTTTTCATCGCTCTGGTATTCATAGCGAAGTTCTACTCCCTGCTGTGGTAATCGGGAATCAGGCGAATACCGGACTTGCAACGGACGACGGGAGACAGTGAAATGGATATAAGAATCCTTCCTGGCAACATAGCCAATATGATAGCCGCGGGCGAAGTGGTCCAGCGGCCGGCATCCGTCATAAAGGAACTGATGGAAAATGCAGTGGATGCCGGCGCGGATACGGTTTCCGTAGCGGTTCAGGATGCGGGGCGGACGCTGATACAGGTGACGGACAACGGCTGCGGGATGTCCCCGGATGAAGCCGTTCTCTGCTTCGAAAGGCACGCCACTTCAAAAATCTCGTCGGTAGAAGACCTGTCCGCCATCCGGACATTCGGATTCCGCGGGGAAGCGCTGGCTTCGATCGCCGCCGTGTCGGAAGTCACCCTCAAGACCCGGCGCGAGGAAGACGAAGTGGGCTGCGAAGTGGTATTCGCCGGCTCGCGGAATCTGTCCACCAGGGAAATCTCCACTCCGAGAGGCGCCAACTTCGCCGTGAGAAACCTGTTCTACAACGTCCCTGCACGCAGGAAATTCCTGAAGTCGGATAACGTGGAGATGAAGCATATCGTCTCAGAGTTCCTGCGCATCGCCCTGACCCGTCCGGGGCTGAACCTGACGCTGACCTCCAACGGACGGGAAGTGTATGTCCTGAAAAAGGCCGCCTCGCTGAAATTCAGAATCCAGGATCTGCTCGGGAGCCAGGTCACGGACTCGGTAGTGGACATATCCACAGAAACATCGGTAGTAAACATCTCCGGCTTTGTCGGACGGCCCGACTCGGCCCGCAAGAACCAGGGAAACCAGTACTTTTTCGTGAACGGCCGGTATTTCCGCAGCCCGTACATGCACAAGGCCGTGATGAATGCATACAGCCAGCTCGTCCCGGAGGGGTCGTCTCCGTCGTATTTCATATATTTCGAGATGGATCCGCACACGGTAGACGTGAACATCAGCCCTACGAAGACCGAAGTGAAATTCGAGGAAGACAGCGTGATTTTCCAGACGCTCTACGCCTGCATCAAGGAAGCCCTCGGCAAGAACTCTTTCGGCGATGCCATCGATTTCGACCGGGAAGGGGCGCCGGAAATACCTGTCCTGAGCCGGAAATATCAGGAGACGCATCCGGCAGCCGAGCTTGGAATACCGTTCAACCCGGACTACAACCCGTTCCACGACGACGGCTATCCGTCCGAGGCGTCACCGTATTCGAATGCTTTCGACTATGTGGCGCCCGACCCGCAGTACGATCCCTCCCGGGAGCCCCTGTATTCCCCGGCACAGGATTCCCTGTACGGCCGCAAACCCGGCAGGCTGGACAGCCCGGAGGACGAATTTCATGCGGAAAGGAGCAGCTTTGCCGTCGACCGGCGCGAAGACTACGGGAAACTTTTCGAAGACAGGATACTCCCTTCTGCCAGCATACTCATCCTGAAAGGCAGATACATTTTCACCCCTGTGAAATCCGGAGTGATGATAGTGAACATCAGACGGGCGCAGGAACGCATTCTGTATGAAGCCTATATGAAGTCGCTCGAGAAAAGCGAAAAGGCCGTGCAGACAACCCTTTTCCCTGTCCAGGTAAGGATAGGGGTGGAAAATATGTACCTGTTTTCCGAGTATCGCGGGCTTTTGGAAATGCTGGGATTCAATATAAGCCCTTCGGGCAATGACACCGTCGTCGTCGAAGGAGTGCCGCAGGGACTGTCCACGGATTCGGCCGATGTCGGGAAAATGATACCGGATCTGATACTGGCGCTTTCCGACGACCACGTTTCGGCCCGGGAAAACATGCTCTCGACACTTGCGGAACGCTTCGCGAAACTGTGTTCGATGAATTCCGTTCCGGTGCGCTCGCAGATTGAGGCGCAGAGACTTATCGAGGATCTCTTTGCCTGCGGCAATACGGAATTCACGAATTCGGGGCACAGGATAATGTCGGTGCTGACCGACGAAGAACTCTCGAAAATGTTCGGATAACAAGGAAGACCGCCGGACACGCCATAGCACAAGGCTCCGGAATCATACGGATACAGGATATCCGGAAACATAATGAAAAACGTCCCGGCTTTTGTCCGGGCATAACTATCGGAAACAAAATGAGTTATTATTCATACGACAACGGATCGTACGGAAGGGGAGGCGGCTTTTTCGGCTCCGTTCCGCCTGCCGTCAAGAACATCATCATCATCAACGTACTGGTGATGATCCTGACTGCCCTGAACGAGCAGTATATGATCTCGCATTTCGCCCTGTTCTACCCGACCTCGCCGTACTTCAGGCCGTGGCAGATCGTTACCCATATGTTCATGCACGGAGGATTCTGGCACCTGTTCTTCAATATGTACACCCTGTTCATATTCGGAACGGTGCTCGAAAGGGTCTGGGGAACGAAGAAATTCCTGATATTCTATTTTGTGACAGGTCTCGGGGCGGCGCTGATCCATACAGGGGTCCAGTTCATCGAAGCCCAGGTCTACATCTCGCAGATAGCGGAGAACTCCCCGCATGCAATGGCCGCGTACCAGGCACTAAAACTCACTCCGACAGTGGGCGCTTCCGGGGCCATCTACGGCGTGCTGATAGGCTATGCAATGCTGTTCCCGGATTCGGTCCTGACTCTGGTCTTCCCTCCTGTTTCGCTCAAGGCCAAGTGGTTCGTCATCATTTTCGCCGTGATAGAACTGCTGACCGGAGTCTTCAGCATCGGCGGCGGCATAGCGCACTTCGCACATCTCGGAGGAATGCTCTTCGGCTGGCTGCTGATCCTGTACTGGAAGAAAAACAGGAAAATGTATTAGGATGAATCCTGCCTCAGGTATCTTATTATGAGCAAAAGTCTTATAGGAGGCATTGCCAACAGGGTGCTGATGCTGGTCGCTGCGGCAGGGCTGGTCCTGTCGTATGTCTCGGCATTCGTGAACCCTGCCAGGGCCTGGTACCTGATGCTGCCGGGACTGCTCTTTTTCCCGCTTGCGTTTCTCAACGTCTTTCTTCTTGTCTGGGCCATCCTGCGCCGTTCCAAAACATTCGTCATTCCTCTGGTCGCCCTGTTGCCGACCCTGTTCTTCGCAGGGCGGTATTTCCAGCTGCCGGGAGAAGAGCGGCAGACCGGTACCGACAGGACCGTAAAAATTGTCTCCTATAATCTCGGCCGCTTCGCCGGGGTCAGGGATGGAAACGGAAAGATATGCAGGAAGCAGTGCGCCGATTCGGTCTATGCCTTTCTGCATCGGGCTGATGCGGATATCATCTGCCTGCAGGAATACTATACGGACGATGTCCGGGCCCTGAGGGACGGCCTCGAATCCCGTTTCAAAGGCTACGACTATGATTTTTATGTGTACACCGGCCGCTCCGGGTGCTTCGGAAACGTGATTCTCAGCAGGTTTCCCATTATGGAACAGGGCGTGGTGAAATTCGACGGAAGCGCCAATCTGGCGGTCTACACGGACATAACGGCCCATGGCAGGCAGTTCAGGCTGTACAACTGCCATTTCGAAAGTTACAATATCTCTTTCCCGGGCATCGTAAAAGGGATGACTGACAGGAAGGACATTCTCAGGGAGACCGAGGAGAAAATGAGGCATTCCCTGGCTATGAGGCCGAGACAGGTGGACAAGGTGCTGAAACACATAGCGGACTGCCCGTTGGAGACGATTCTGTGCGGGGACTTCAACGACAATCCGATGTCCTACACCTACCAGAGGCTGATCCGCGGCCACCGCGACACATTCTGCGAGGCCGGAAAGGGCTTCGGGGCTACCTACTCAGTGCTTTGGCCGGCTTTGAGAATCGACTATGTCTTCATCCCCGAAAGTTTCGGGGCAGTCTCGCACCGGACGCCGCACATCGGTTTTTCCGACCATTACCCGGTCGTTGCCGAGTTCACCGTCCGCGACTGAACGACGTAAATTTGCCGAACTGACGTTAAATAATATGGAAACTAAAGAAACATTCGAATCCGCACTTTCCGCCCTCCGTTCAGGAGGCATCATCCTTTATCCTACGGACACGGTCTGGGGGCTCGGCTGCGACGCTACGGATCCTGTGACAGTGGACAGGATCTATGCACTGAAAAAACGCTCGGACAGCAAGTCTCTCGTCCTGCTGGCAAGCGATCTCGACATGGTGGCCCGGTATGTCAGGGAAATCCCCGAAATGGCCGTGCAGCTTGTGGAAGTCAATGACAAGCCTATGACCATCATATATCCGGGGGCCATAGCATCGGACCGGCCGGCAGCCGGGGCCGCTCCTGTCAGGGACAGACGGCTGCTTGCGTACAACACCGTGGCCGAAGACGGCTCGGTCGGAATCCGCATCCCGATGATGGATTTCTGCCGCGACCTGGTGAAACGCTTCGGCAGGCCGATAGTCTCGACTTCTGCCAATATCTCCGGGGAGCCTGCTCCGGGGACTTTCCCTGAGATTTCCGATGCGATAAAGTCGGGAGTTGACCATATCGTCGATCCCGCCCTTGAAAAAGGCGCTACAGGCAGGTCTTCTTCCATCATAAAGATAGGGCTCGACGCCACTGTGGAAATCATCCGCAAATGAAGGTGACGCAAAAGTCCCTTTTCGGCACCCTCGAACGCCTTTCATAGAATATTCAGAAACACTTCGAATCGGCATGGAACTTTTTTATTCAGGGAATACCGACGGACGGAGCGTGACCCTCGACGAGGAGGAGACGCGGCACTGTGTCAGGGTGCTCCGCCACAGGAAAGGGGATGGAATATCCGTCATAGACGGGGCCGGAAGGCTGTTGGACTGCCGGCTGGTATCGGATTCAGGCAAGGAAGCCGTCGCGGAGATTCTCGGAATCACGGAGGACTGGGGAGGCCATCCCTACCGTCTGGAAATGGCTGTATGTCCCACGAAAAATGCCGACAGGTACGAGTGGTTTGCAGAAAAGGCCTGCGAAACGGGAGTGGACAGCATCGTGCCGGTCATCGGCGTGCATTCGGAGCGTAAGACGCTGAAAACCGACAGGCTGCGCAAGATTCTGGTTTCTGCGGCCAAACAGTCGCTCAAGGCCAAGGTACCGCAGGTCCCGGACCCGGTTTCCGTGCACGCCTACATAGAAACACTCGGGCACCGTAAGGATGTGCTGAAACTCATCGCCTGCTGTTTCGATGATGAAAGCCGCCCGCGGATGTCTGTCGCGGAAGCCTTGCGCACCAAACCCGACGGACTTGATGAAATCTCGGTTCTGATAGGCCCCGAAGGCGATTTTTCGCGGGAGGAGGCGGCCTTTGCCCTTGCAAACGGCTTCATTCCCGTACATCTCGGCCCGTCCCGCCTCCGCACGGAGACCGCCGCCCTCGCCGCCGTCTTTGCCGTCTATTCACATTACTCACTGTAAATCCGAAACCGACGTTATATCATATATCATGTTTATCGGCCTATTATCCGACACCCACGGCATCTTCGACGAACCTTTCAGGAATTTCTTCAGCCCCGTGGACGAAATATGGCACGCCGGAGACTTCGGCTCGATACAGGTGGCTGAAGCAATATCGGCGTTCAAGCCCCTGAAAGGCGTCTACGGGAACTGCGACGGCAACGATGTCCGTCTCGACTACCGCCGGTACCTGCTTTTCGACTGCGAAGGCATGAAAGTGCTGATGACCCATATCGGCGGCTATCCGGGACGCTATGACCCGCGGGCGAGGGCCCTGATCGACGAATTCCGGCCCGACATTTTCGTCTGCGGCCATTCGCATATCCTCAAGGTAGTAAACGACGTAAGACGGGACATGCTTGTCATCAACCCCGGCGCCGCAGGGCTGCAGGGCTTCCACACCGTCCGCACTGCGTTGAGGTTCCGCATAGAGGCCGGCGACATAAAGGATATGGAAGTCTTTGAACTGGATAAATCCGTCGTCCCGAACCGGATCTGACGGCAGCCTCCCGACATCCGGACCCGAAAACCGTCAGGGCCGCTGCATCATCCCGGAATCAGAACGGGAAGAGCAGAGGCAGGGCGATGACCATCACGATGCCCATAATGATCTGGAGAGGCAGCCCGACCTTGACATAGTCCATAAAGGTGTACTGGCCGGCAGGCATGACCAAGGCATTGGGCGGAGTCGAGAACGGCGAAGCGAAGCACATGCTTGCGGCGACCGTCACGGCGAAAAGGAACGGCACCGGACTCACCCCGAGCTGCACCGCGCTCTGCAAGGCTATGGGCGCCATCAGCACCGCCGTCACCGTGTTGCTTATGAACATGGTCATCAGCGAAGCCGTAAAATACACTCCGGCCAGCACCGCTACCGGTCCCAGGCTTCCCAGCCCTTCCGTCAGCGCCCCTGCTATAAGTCCCGACACGCCGGTTTTCTCCAGGGCCAGGGACATCGGCAGCATCGCGGCGAAAAGCACTATCGTCTCCCAGTTTATGGTCTTGTACGCCGCCTCCACATTCCGGAAACACCCTGTGAGCACCATCAGCACCCCGGCGATCATCACGGCAGTCACCGGAGCCACTGGTATGAAATCGAACACCATCATCGCCACCATCAGCACCATTATCAGGGCGGCTACCGGCGCCTTGTAGTCGAGAGTGACCTTTGCCGCCTGTTCGAGCGGCTGACCGAGCACCACCCACTCCGTATCCTCCTGGCCTAACCGGGCGATGTCCTGCCACGTCCCCTGTACGAGCAGAACGTCTCCGCTGTGCATCTTCTCGTCACCGAGGTCGTGCAGGATGTATTCCTGTTTTCTCCTGATTCCGAGAACATTGACGTTGAACCTGTCCCTGAACCCGGCCTCCCTTACCGTCCTGTTCACCATCCCGGACGAAGACATCAGAACGATTTCCGCTATCCCTATGTCGTAGAAAGCCAAGGTCTTGCCTGCATAGGCCGCCTCCTCCGAAGTATGCTCGTCGAGCACATCCATCCGGTAGTCGGCCGCGAACATTTCCACTGACTGCTCGCCTCCTGTCACATAGAGTATGTCGCCGGGATTGATTATAGTCCCTGCCGAAGCGAACTCCTGCGTCACTGTCTTCAGGAATCTGTGCTGGGCCGTTTCGCCCCGCCTTATTTCGAGGATGTTTATCTTGTATTTCTTCCTGAGGTCGAGAGCCGAAACCGTCTGACCGATTATCGGAGACCCCTCCGGAGCCCTGAGCCTGAACAGGTTGGCCGAAAGACTGTATTCATTTGCCAGCTGGTTCAGGGTCTTTCCTGTCTGGACCCCGTCGTTTTTCTTCTCTTTTTTCGAAAGGAAAAGCCTTGACAGCGGCCACAGCACTATGATTCCGGTCGCCAGGCAGATCAGGCCCACCGGAAGAAAGGAGAAGAACGACAGTTCCCCATACCCCGCCCCTGTCAGGGTGTCCTGGATGATAAGGTTCGGCGGTGTTCCGATAAGCGTCATCATGCCTCCCATACTGCTGGCGAACGCAAGCGGCATCAGCAGCCGGCTCGGGCTCATACCGGCGTTGAAGGCAAGGCTGACCACGATGGGGAGCATCAGGGCGACCGTTCCCGTATTGCTTACGAAAGCCCCTATCCCGCCCGTGACGAGCATTACGAGGAGGAACAGCCTCAGCTCGCTTTTCCCGGCGAGTTTCAGGATTTTCGAACTTATCATCTTCGCAAGTCCGGTCTGGAAAATGGCTCCGCCGACCACGAAAAGCCCTACCATCATTATTACGACCTGGTTCGAAAAGCCGGAAAGGGCTTCCTCAGGAGTGAGTATCTGGAAAATGAGAAGCGCAAGCAGGGCGCAAAGGGCCACGATGTCCGAGCGGAATTTCCCGGACACGAAAAATGCTGCCGCAACGACGAGGATTATAATGGTAATCAGCATGGATTCGGGGATATGAGGTCTCAAAATTAGCGAAAAATCCGGATTGTACTTCGATTTATTGACTAAATTTGTCCGTATCTGAAAAATATTTGCGGAAAATGGCACAAAAGGTAAAATCGGTCTGGTTCTGCTCGTCCTGCGGCAATGAAAGCCCCAAATGGATGGGGCGTTGTCCGGCCTGCGGGGAGTGGAATACGATGGTGGAGGAAAAAGTGACGTCGGGGGCGGGTGCGAAACGTACTGACGCATACCGTGGCCCGGGGCAGTCTGCGCATCCTTTGTCGCTTTCCGAAATCGATTCTTCGGAAGAGGCGAGGATTACGCTGCGCAGCGCCGAGATGGACAGGCTTCTCGGCGGCGGAATTGTGGAGGGCTCCCTCGTCCTGATAGCCGGTGAGCCGGGGATAGGCAAATCGACCCTCTCCCTGCAGATTCCCCTGCACTGCCAGGGCCTCAAGACCCTTTATGTGACCGGCGAAGAGAGCGCCAGACAGGTGAAAATGAGAGCCGCCCGGCTCGGCGGCGACGGCAGCGGCTGTCTTGTTTTCAGTGAAACCCTGATGGAAAACATCATTTCGGAGGCCAAAAAGGCCATGCCGGATCTGATGATAGTGGATTCCATCCAGACTGTCTACACGCAGACTATGGAATCCTCTCCCGGGTCGGTGTCCCAGATAAAGGAGTGCGCCGCGATGCTGCTCCGTCTGGCAAAGGAAAGCGGGATTCCGGTCATCCTGATAGGGCACATCACCAAAGAGGGGAGCATTGCCGGGCCGAAGGTCCTGGAGCACATCGTCGATGTGGTACTCCAGTTCGAAGGGGACAATACGGGAGCCTACCGCCTGTTGAGGAGCATAAAGAACCGCTTCGGATCCACGTCCGAGATGGCGGTCTTCGAAATGACGGGCTCCGGCCTGCGCGAGGTGAGTAACCCTTCCGAAATGCTCATCCCGATGCATGGCCAGGGGCTCAGCGGGATAGCCGTCAGCGCCATGCTCGACGGGTCGCGCTCCTTCCTGATAGAAGTCCAGGCTTTGGTAAGTTCCGCCGCTTACGGCACTCCGCAGCGTTCGGCTACGGGGTTCGACGTCCGCAGACTCAACATGCTTCTTGCCGTCCTCGAAAAGAGGGCCGGATTCCGACTCGGGGTCAAGGACGTGTTCCTGAACATGGCCGGCGGCCTCAGGGTTTCCGACCCGGCCTGCGACCTGGCCGTAGTCTGTGCCGTACTTTCCTCTAACTTCGATTTCTCTATCCCTTCCGATGTCTGCTTTGCCGCGGAGGTGGGGCTCAGCGGGGAGATCCGCCCCGTGTCTCAGACCGAAAGGCGCATCGCGGAAGCCGCACGGCTCGGGTTCAGGAAGATTTACGTGTCGTCGTTCGGCGCACAGTGCCATGTCCCGGAGGGCATAGAGGCCGTCCGTGTCCCGGACATCCCCGCCCTGTGCCGTATCCTGTTCAAAAATTGAAGTCCTTCCTTATCTGTTCCCGGAATTCCGTCGGAGTCATCCACCCCTTCAATGTCATTTCGAGCGAAGTCGAGAAATCTGTGAAAAGGGTGGCTTTGCGTATAATCGACTATGACGGTTTGACGAGAGTCCGATGAAATTCGATTTATTGAAGATCATCGGACTCCCGTCATTTATTTCCCGGCCAGATGGCACTCCCATTTCCAGGCGGAAGCAAGGGTGTCTTCAACGGAGCGCTCCGCTTTCCAGCCCAGTTCCCTGTTGGCAAGTGCGGTGTCGGCCCAGATGGCCACTACATCGCCCGGGCGGCGCGGGGCGAACTTGTAGTTCAGTTTAAGATTGTTCACTTTCTCGAACTTGGTGACGAGCTCCAGTACCGATACCGGGCGTCCCGTGCCGATGTTGAAGATTTCGTAGTCTTTCTTCATCTTCCCGTCGAGCATCCTCTTCACGGCAGCCACATGCGCCTTGGCCAGATCCACCACGTCGATGTAGTCCCTCAGACAGGTTCCGTCAGGGGTAGGGTAGTCGTTGCCGAAGATGCTGAGGCATTCGCGTTTCCCGATGGCTGTCTGGGTGATGAACGGCACGAGATTGTTAGGAACCCCGCGCGGAAGTTCTCCGATAAGGGCGGAAGGATGTGCTCCGATAGGGTTGAAATACCTCAGGGCGATACCCTTGACCGGACCGAGAGCCTTTGTCCCGGCATTGACCTCTTTACCGTATGCTGCGGTGGCCCTTACGACATCGGTCAGGATGTCTTCGCATATCTGCTTCGTCGCTCCGTACGATGACATGGCAGGCTGCCTCGGGGACTCCTCGGTGACGGGCAGCTTGTCCGTTTCCCCGTACACTGTGGCGGAAGACGAGAAGAGCACGTTGCATCCGCCATGGTTTTTGGCAGCGTCGAGGATGTCGAGGAAGGACATGAGGTTGTTCTTGTAATATTTTATGGGTTCGGCCACGGATTCACCCACTGCCTTGAATGCCGCGAAATGGATGACGGCGTCTATCCTGTACTTGTCGAATATCATATCTACGGCTTTCTGGTCGCAGCAGTCGATCTGCTCGAACGGAATGTCGTCTTTCCCGGTGATCTTCTTTACGCCTTCGAAACAGGTCAGGTCGCAGTTCGACAGATTGTCCGCTACCACGACGTCATAGCCGGCTCCGATAAGCTCCACAGTGACGTGACTTCCGATGTACCCGGCCCCGCCGGACACCAGAACGCATTTTTTCTTCTGATCCATAGTTTAGATAATTTAGATAATGTTATTGTTTCTTCATATTCAGGAAATGACGGAAAATTTCTTCCGAATCTTACAAAAGTAGTAAATTTGGGGAGTATGAACAAACGGACAAGGCAATGTTTTCTTTTTTCAGATATTTTTTCTCTTTTATTGCATTAATTTTTCTTTTTCCGTATCATACCCCGGCTCAGGACTTCGATGCAGACCTGAAAGACGCTGTCTGCGGGCTCCTGGCCCTGACTGCGGACGGAGACACCATAGCGGCTTTCCATCCCGACAGGCTCCTTGTTCCCGCCTCGAACATGAAACTGGTCACCACCGGCCTTGCCCTGCACCGTCTCGGAGCCGACCATACCTTCAGAACCCGTCTCGGCTATTCGGGGAGTATCAGCGGCGGCGTCCTCCACGGAGACCTTTACATTATGGGCGGCGGGGATCCTACTCTCGCTTCAGATGACAGCATCGCTACAGACCTTTCCTCGGTCTTCCGCCAGTGGGCCGGCATCCTCGCATCGGCCGGCATCAGCCGCATCGACGGCCACATCATAGGCGACGACCGGTATTTCGACATCCGGATGCCCGAAGACCGCACCTGGCAGTGGGATGACTGCGGGACGTATTACGGGGCGGGAATCAGCGCCCTGACCTTTTACGAAAACATACAGAGTTTTACCGTGTCTCCCGGTCCGAGGCCCGGAGATCCAGTGACGGTAAATCCGGGCTATCCGGTATGCCCCTGGATGTCATATACATACGACTGTACTACAGGCGAGGCCGGTACTGGAGACAGACTCTATTACTACACTTCGGATCTGGCTCCGACAGGGGAGATGAGGGGGACGTTTGCTGTGGACAGGGCGGCCAAAACGTTGGAGTGCAGCAACAAGTTCCCGGCCTATACCTGCGCGGCCTGTTTTGCCGGTTGGCTGGAAGACAACGGGACAGAGTGTTCGAAAGGTCCGGCGGATACGGGTTTTTTTAGCCCGTCCGATCCTTTGGAAAGCCAGGACAATGTCGTCATTCTCGGGGAGACCCTTTCTCCGTCCCTGAAGCGGATAGTATTCGAGACGAATCATGAAAGCAACAATGTCTATGCGGAAACCCTTTTCCACGCCTTAGGCAAGAACGTATGCGGCTCGGCTGATTATGCCGCATCTTCACAGGCCGCAAGAATTCTGCTTTCCGACCTCGGGCTCGATCCGGACGCCGTACGGCTGCAGGACGGAAGCGGTCTCTCCCGGCACAACCTTCTTTCGCCTTCATTCCTCTGCGGCTTCCTGCGGGCGATGCTGTCGAGCCCGGCAGCGCAGGACTATATCTCCACTCTGCCGTCTCCCGGCAGCAACGGCACCCTGCATGGCACGATGCCTTCCTGCGACCCTTCCATTACGTCCAGAATCCGGCTGAAAAGCGGCTCGATGACCGGCGTCAAATGTTTCAGCGGCTATATTTTCCCTGAAGACGGCGGAGCTCCGGCCGTATTTTCCGTGATGGTGAACAATTCGCTCCTGTCCCAGTACCGCCTCCAGAAAATCATCGACCGCATCCTTTTCCGCCTCGCCGCACAGCTTTAGCCGAGTGCCCGATTCTCGCGGAAAAAATTCTTTAACCCCGTCCTCTTAGGCTGTCCGTTATAGATTCAACACAGAAGTGCAACAGTCAGTGGCCCGGTGGGCTGTCCGTGATAAAAAATATTGCGCCATACGAAAATTTTTCTATCTTTGTCAAGATGCCATATTATTGATACCCCACATATTACTGACCGGATTTTCTCTGAAAACATAAATTTACTTAAACCATACTGCAATTATGAACAACGATTTCAACCTCCTCAAGGTGAAGGCTGAAGCATACGTAAGCCCTTCACTCGAAGCAACGGCCGTCCGTGCGGAACGCGGTTTCTGCGACAGCACCATACAGGATCCGTCCTCGGCGGGACACGACGGTTTCGATCCTTTTACTCCAGCCGAATAGTAGAATTACGGAAGAACGACCGTGTAAAATCAAACTTGAAGACGATGAAAAAAATATTATCTGCAATAGCGATTGGGGGGGGCTTTATCCTTGCTCTTGTATCCTGCTCCCTTGAAGAAAACACAATGAATCCGGTACCGTCCGACCCGAGGGTGCCGATGACGTTCTATGCCGGCTCCGAAGATGATCCGGCCGATGCCGGGAAAGACACGAAAACATCTTTCCATCCCGAGGATGGTGCGGTTTACTGGTCGGAACTCGATACCATAAGGGTATTCGACGGCAGCTCTTACGACAATGCGTTTTCAATCGATGAAGGCTACGGCACTTCTACCGGGAAATTCTCCGGCCTTGCTGTCCCGGGCGCCGAAACATATTACGCCCTTTATCCTTATTCTTCCGAGGCATGGTTCTTCGGCAATAAAATTTCTTCAGTCCTTCCGGGCGAACAGACCTATGCGGCAGGCACATTTGCCACGAAACTGAACCCGTCGGTAGCTAAGACAGCCGGGGATGAAAACAGTTTCCTTTTCCACAATGTCGCGTCCATCATCCAGGTGACTAATGAAGTTTCGGGCAAGACCGTGAAAGAGATCACCGTCAACGCCCCGTCGATCGCAGGCGGCTTTATTGTCGATATGAGCGGTGACACGTTCGCGGCCGAACCTGTTGCCGACACCACCAGTCTTTCTGCCGTGACGCTTTCCGCTGCCGGGGATGACGCCTTGGGCGCAGGCCCTTACTATATAGTAGTGTTGCCGGGCACATATGCGACCCTTGATGTCGAGGTGTCATTTACAGACGGAGCTACAGCCGTCAAGTCCTACACAAATCTGGAAGTCCCTGTCAGCGGAGGCCGCAGTGTGATGGTTAAGGATGAGGATATTCAGGTCTCGGAGGAAAAGAATCTCTATGAAAAATTCATGGATGGAGAAAATCTGACGATCGCGGGAAAAACATACAATAGAAGTCAATACAATGATACCTGCATCGTACGTTTTACAAATGCGAACAGCACTATTTATCAGGGATCCTCAAAGTTCATGGACGGCAAGATATATTTTATCGACATCAAGGATCAGACTGATCCGGTGAAAATAGGAGATGTGGGTGATGTTGTGATTGTCGGCGTAAATCCTCAAGAGAAGGCTCATGTAATAAGGAATTCAGCCAAATTGAATCTTTCTGCTATTGAAGGCAGTAGTGAGGCGCGATTGGTGATGGCAAATGTGATTATAGATGATTCAGGAACAGTATCGCCTCCATTCAATGTAAGTTCGGCTTTTAAGGAACTGACATTGGACAATTGTGACTTGTTTACGAAGAATGCCAATGATTTTATTCGTTCAACAAGCGCAAACTGCGGGATAGCGGAATTGAATATCGTCAACTGCGATATTTCAGTGTATGCAAGAAATCAGGTTTACTTGTTCAATGCTGCAGAAATCAAGCAGACAATGAATGTTAATTTCAGAAATAATATCGTACATTGTGACAATGCTCTTGCGACAACGTTCAGACTGATCAATTCGGCTAATAAAGAAACCACAGCATTGACTATTGGAAGTATTGATATTAGCAGCAACACATTCGCGAATGTGGCATTCGATAACTCTGCAATGGTCATTGCCCAGACTATCGGGGAAGCAAATATTGAAAAGAATCTGCTGTACTTTAACGAGAAGATAGATACCTTAGGCCGATATTGGTCTATTCTCCGCACATTTAAGGCAAGTGCTGATGGCTCGGTGGATAATGAAGGAAAACCGATTCTGAACGTAGAAGGTTATCCGAAAACTGCGAATTGCGTAGACAATATCGCGTATTATTTGCCTGAAGACATCTCGGAGAAATATCCGATAAAGTATTTCAGGGCATTTAATAATGATGCTTTCAGACCGGATACCGGTACGATAGAAAATTTCGTGATAACTGAAACCGACATATTTGCCGGTGGTGATTTGGCGACATTTACTCCTGCGCCGGAATACGCCTCCTACGGAGCCCAGCGCTGACCCTCGCTTGGCGAATCCGAAACCATTCGACTTTTTCGAGGCCGGCCCGGAATCATTTCCGGCCGGCTTCATTCTTCTCATTTTTCTTTTTTTCGATAAAATTTCTTTTTTCTCACTCCGAATTTTCCTTTTCCGACATTTCCCGAATGATTTTATGTTTCAATTGGATGAAGCCGAATGGGAGGGTATCTCATCACAATTTGTGATGACATCCAGATTAAAATGCCCCAAGGCATTCAGTCCGTTTGCGTTCACAGAACATGGTGTCATAATGTTATCCAGCGTATTGCGAAGTCCTGTCGCGATACAGACAAGCGTAGAGATTTCACGTGCTTTTGTCGCAATGAGGAATTATATAATGACAAACCGACAGGTCACGGCAGAGCTTTTGGAAATTCGCGCGAGGCTCGATCTCCTGGAACGCAATGACGAGGAAAATATGGAAGCGCTCAATGACCTGTCGGAAGATATGAGAAAAGAGATAGACAATATCTATCAGGCTATTGCCGCGCTGTCAGTCCGCTCGGCCGTCCCGGACTCCCCTCGGAAGAAAATCGGGTTCGGGCAGAAACAGGCAAGCGGCGGGTTTTGGGCCGCCGCTTGCAGAATGCAGCCGGATGTGCCGGCTTGCGCTGTCCGGGGATATATCGGATTTATTCTCCCGGGACAAAGTTTGAAGACTGGTAATTATTCTCCGCCCATCTGAGACATTAAGTATTCGTTGAATTCCGTATAGTTGAAAATAGTCGTGCCTTCAGGAGCGAGTGTGCATTCGTACTTGGTTTCCACTACTTCCGTCGCTTCTTCCACAGGGTCGATTACGGTAGTAAGCTTAGTGACGATTGTCACTGAATTTTCCGTAAGGTTCGAATAAGAAATTTCGTCATCGTACGTAACGGAGCCGTCTCCGTACACATCCTGGGTAATGAAAATTGTGCCTGAGGTTTCATCTATGGGAGTGATGCTTTTTATCTTGTACCCGTCATTGGCCATAGCGGCATAAATGCCTGTATTTTCTCCATATCCCATATCATCTATACTCATACCGATAACGACAGTGCCCTCATGGGCTGCCCCCATATCGAGACATACTCTTAATGAGCCGCCAAGCTCGGCCACTTCCTGCTCGGAAAGCCATACCTTGCCAATCGTGTTTTCTTCCTTGTTGTCTTCGCAGCCCGTGAAAGTCATAAGGCTGAAAACGGCAGTCGCGGCTGCCAGAAACATAAAGCTTTTTTTCATGGTAAATAAAATTTAGTTGTTGAACATAATGTTGTAGAAAAAGTTTGTCATTCGTAAGTGAATTCCACCGTGACAGGGAAAACGGAATTTTCCCCGTATGAAGCCCGGATCACATACCCTTCGTCATCGTACACATAGTTCACCGGGAGGGCCGTGTCTCCTCCGGACCAGACACCTGTAGGCAGACAGGCAGACCTGGTGCCGGTGCCGAGAGCCAGGGCGGTGGCAAGAATATGGTCGCTCGAGGCGGCTGCCAGAAGCGCGAGAGTGCAGTCGGTCCCGAAAGGATTGTTGACTAAGGTGCCGTCCCCGTATTCGAACATACTGCTGCCGTCGATGTCGGGACAGTCGAGATTCCTGCCGTCGGCAACGAGCTCGTAGGTCATTCCCGCCACATAATATGACAGGAAACCGTTCCCGTCGTATTCCCATTCGAATTCCTCCGTCCGCGTGACGGTGCCGCCCGACTCCGTGTCAGTCCTTTCGACTTCGAAAGTGGAAGACCAGACCCGTCCCCCGGACATCTTCAGGGTAAATGTCCCGTATCCGTTCGCCTCGTCCTCTTCGGAAGCGGTAAACACGTATGCCGTCTGTTCCCCGGCCTGCACCGAAAGGTCCAAAGGCGAACTCCCGATTAAACTGCCGTCCTGTCCGCGGCTGAATCCCAGGACCTTCTCCACCCCCGAGCCGGTCTGTCCGAGAGTCATGTCTATCCCCGTCAGCCACTTCTGCGTCGTGATGAAGAATGTCTCGCTGGCAGTCATCTCCCCCTCGTCTTGAACGATCAGCAGCGTCATTTTCCCGCGAGGCGCGTCCGCCGGAACCGTGGCAGTGAGGGATGCCGGAGCCGCTTCGGTCTCGAGTGCCGTCCTCGTCCCGTCCGGAGCCGCCAAAGTCAGTACTGCGGATTCTCCGAAGTCGAGCCCTGTGACAGTGAACTTCTCCCCGGGGATGCAGAAATCCGGCACTTCGGTGACGGTGACGTCGATAGGTGCGGCCGAGACATCGATGCGTCCGAGTTCGAAACTCTCTCCGGACTGTTCGATGACGACAGTGTAGCTGCCGGGGAGGACTTCGAGAGTGAAGAAAATTCCCGAAGATGTGATGACAGGGTCTTCGACCGATGTCCGGGTGCCGCTGGCAGATATGAGCGCAACGGCAGCATCCGGTGCAATGCCGCTGCAAAGGATAAAGACATCGTCCCCGACGGAATATTCGGTCCCGGACGGGAACCTGATCCCGTCACCCGAGCCGCCGATGCCGCCCTCCGGACCTGCATCTTTCCCGCAGGAAACGGCAGCTGCGGCGAGCAGCGCCATTGACATTAATATACAGGCAAGTCTGTCCATAATCCGTTAAAGTGCAGGTTTTTTGCCTTTGTTGAACCATTTCCAGTACGCTGCGTCGAACTCGGCTGTCCTGGCAGGATCCGTCACGTACTTTTTGTATATTCCGCTCATTTCTTCGATGCCGTCGAATCCGAAACTGCCGTTGAAGTCGTTTCCGGCAAACGAAATGACGGCCCGGTCGCCGTTTTCGACATATACCGTACGGCTGTCCCTGCCGTAGAAAATACGCAGATAGGCTGCATCTCCGCCGGTGAACGCATAATGCCCTCTGCCGAGGCTGTCGAGGATGATTTCCCGGACATCATTATGGCAGACTACCGCGACCACAGGGGATACCGGATCCGAAACCTCGAACGTCAGGCCGTCGGCGGCAGGTTCGCGGCAGGCGGCTGCAGCCATAGCGATGCACGCAAGAAAGAATATCGGTGTCTTTTTCATAACAAAATTGTTTTCATATCTGTTCCGCCCGGCAAAGGGCTTCACGGAAAGGCTCAGTAGACCATTTCCTTGTAAGTGGCGTCGACAATGCGGGAAAATCCTGTCCAGGTCTCTGCAGGGGAGGCCCCGGTGAAATCCCCGTCGCTGTCGTATCCTTCGTATATCCTCAGCGTCCCGACCCCGCCGTCGGTTTCGCTGCCTACGACCAGGTCATAACACTCCTGCCTGTTGTCAGGATTCTGGTAAAGGTTGAATTTCAGGCAGGTCACCGTTTCTCCGGGCAGGCTGAACTGGAGCTGCGAAGTGACCGGCTCAGCATCCAGGTCGGCCCTGTAGACCGAATCCCCGACCGCATAGTAAAGGTAGCCGTGCAGCGAACTGAATGCGTAGAGGTTTCCCGGCGAAGCGATGTCCGTGCATCCCGAGATGTCCGCGAAGAGGGCTTTACCGAGCACGAATGTGCAGTCTCCGTAGACCAGCATGTCCCCGCATTGCAGGCCGTAAACGTATCGCCTGTCCCCGTCCGACAGGATAGTGTAGGTTACGCCCATGGACGCATTGCCCGGATCGTAGAGCGTATTTTCCATATACACGTAGCCGTACCCCGACGGATAGTCGAATGCTTCGGTCACTACCGTTCCTGAAGCCCCCTCCTTGCCTGAAGTCTGTTCTTCCGCTATTTCCTCCAGTTCTTCCATGTCGAGCAGTGTCTCATACCCTCCGATGTCGTCCAAAAGCGGGCAGTAAGCCATGAATTTGCCGTGCGTGGTGTCATACAGCAGGTATACGGCCGCATAGATGCTGCTTGCCAGTACATTGGCCCCCACTGTAGGAGCCGCTTCGAAGCCGTTGTTTACAGCACTGCCGTAAAGGCCGCTCACACCGAGAATCTCGCAGTAATAGGCGTCCGTCCCGCTTACCGCCATCTTTCCGATGCCGGAGCAGACGATGGAATGCGGGGCCAGGTCTATCCCCGCCCCGGATTCATAGACGAGGGAATATTCTTCGCTCCATTCGAAGGAATTTTTCCCGAGACGTGTCGCCCCGTCATCCGTAAGAAGATAGTACGGGGAAGCTTCGTCGGTCTTGGAGGACAGCCACTGTATTCTGCGGGGCCCATGGTAGTCGGGCATCCCCTCATCCCTGTAACCCGCCAGCACATCGGAGTAGGTCTGCCCCGTAATCGCGGAGATGAAGTCGAGGCGGGCCGCCCCGCCGTCGGAGCACAGGACCATCCAGCCGGCAGACATGGAAGAATTTACGGTCAGGGAGGAGACCGTCTGCCACATAATCCCGCTTTCCTTTTCTGTCATAGTGTAGTACAACGTGTAGGAGCCTGGCGTGAGGGTCACCATGCAGGACAGGTTGCGGGTCTGTGAGAGGACTGTCTCGGCGTTGTCATTGTTGTTGTCTATGACTTTCCACTCGTAGGTGTACGCTTCTTCTCCGAGGCCTCCTGAAACGGACGGGGCAATGCTGAGCCTTTCCATTGTCAGGACTTCGTAATTTTCCGCCACTCCGCTCACTGAGGGCCCGTCGAGTTCGGTATAAGCGTAGTTCCCGAGATCTCTCGCACAGGACGCAGACATTGCTGCGGCAAGCAGCGCCGTAACCGTTATTTTGCCAATTCCTTTCATCCTATTCGAATTTTATCGGGGAGCCTGTCTCCGGATCGAGAATGTCCTCGTCGTATGCCTGTCCGGCATTCATCTTTTCCGTTTCGGCGGCGATGTAGGCCCGGATTTCCTCCCTGACGTACATCTGTTTCGGCAGGGTCATCACGGCCGCATCGTTGAAATCGTCCGGATCTATGCCGAGCACCTTGCAGACAAGTTCGAACTTTGCCTGCGAGAACTCCCCGAGGATGTCTTCCTCCCAGGCGGCGGGTGCCGTAGTGAACATATCCGAGAACACTATCGTGAACCGTACTGTCGAAGCCGTGTCGGCCGTCTGTTCCAGCTCTGTAAGCGACAGCGAAAAGTGCCCGTTTTCGTGAAGCTCGAGGGTAATGGCTTTTTTTCGGTTCTCGAGGTCATCGGTCCGCAGGAGCGTTACGGTCCAGTCGAAGGAATACTCTCCGGCAGGCAGGACTGCATCCTCCGGCAGCCTGTAGTCCGTCCCCTCCTCCGCATTTTCCGAACTGACCGAGATGGATACCGGACGGTCATAGTCCGCAGCCCGCCCGAGCAACTGGACCGTCACCGGCACCTCCATTTCCGTTTCGTCTATCGGCTCGTAGACGAAAGTCACGTCAGTAGAGTCGACAAGGACATTCCCGGTGCCGCGGTTGTTGAAATAGACCGAATCCATTTCGCCGAAGCGGTCCGGATGCCGTTCGTCGCAGCCTGTGGAAAATACCGCCATTGCAGCGGCAGCTGCCGCATATATCATTTTCGTTCCCTTCATCTTTTTCTTCAGTTTTCAGTTTCCGACTGCGGCAGAGGTACCGTGAATATCGCATCGGAGGGTTCCGGGTTTTCGCTCGCGGTAGAAGAGAAAAGCACTCTCGTGAACATTCGCTTGTACATAAAGAAAAGCTGGCCTTCGCCGTAGAGTTCCCGGATATATTCGTACTGCAGGAGATCCCGGGTGAGGGAGGTCAGCTGCGTGGTGCCTCTCGCTGCCCTGAGCCGGTTTACGTATGCCAGTCCGCCCGAAATGTCATCCGACTGGCTTTCCGCGGCTATCAGATACATCTCCCCGAGTCTGATAAGGGGGACCATCGTGTTCCGGATGTCGCCTGTGGAGACCATATCTGAATATTTGTAGAAATAGCTGTTCCCTCCGGTAGTCCTCCAGTTCGCGAGATACCTGTAGTCCGAGCGGCTGCCTCCTGTGCTTATTCCGCCGTAGACATAGTCGGAGAAAAGTCCGTTTTCCATCGTGAAGACATAGTTCGGGAGCCGGCTCGGGTCGAAATAGCTGTCGAACAGGGTACCCCTCCGGGAGTCCGTCAGGGCAAAGATGACTTCGGAAGAGAAAATCCGGTCCGGATCGTCCGGGGAGCCCGTCACCGAAGACCTGTCCACGAACGGGAAGATGCCCTCGTTCCCTGCCTGGATGACTTCCTCTGCATACTTCAGTGCCCGGGCCTTGTCCCCTGTCCACAGGCTGACCCTGGCAAGCAGGGCGGAGACTGCAAAATAGTTCAGTCTCAGGTTCCTGTAGTACAGGAAGGTGTCTGTCTCGCCGTCCGCAGGGCCGTCCATGCCGGTTCCGGAAGTCCTTACAGGGTCTACGGAAAGCAGGAGCCGGGCCTCGTTGAGGTCGGCGATGATACGTGCCGCGATTTCCGAGGCAGGCTGTACGGCGTGCGCGGTGCCGTCGTAGGCAGTGTAGTAAGGTATGGCTGCGGCATCCGGATTCCGCGAATAGACCGGGCCGAAAAGCCGGAGCATGTCGAAATGCAGCATGGCCCGCAGCGCAAGGGCCTCACCCTTTATGATATAATAGTCGTCTCCCCTGAAGATGTCTTTCCTGTCATCGATCCGGGCGAGAAGCAGGTTGCAGTCTAAAATCAGTTCGTATGCCTTGTTCCAGGTCTCGTTGAAGCGTGTCTGCCAGTATTCAGTGCCGTATTCGTAGGATGCGAGGTCATTGTAGTCGCCCCAGACCGAGCCGTCGGTTCCCATTTCGTAGGCTCCGCCCATGATTTCTATCATCTCCACGGACAGGGCGCCGCCGTAGAGCATATCGTCGTTCAGTTCTATGTAGATTCCGTTCAGAAGCATCCGGAAGCCCTCTTCCGTCGAAAGCAGGTCTTCTTCGGCTATCTCGTCGTACGGCTGTATGTCGAGCCACTTGCCGCAGCCGCAGGCTAAGGCTGCAGCGGCCAGTATCGTCAGTATTTTTGCTTTATATGTCATATCCGTCATAGTCGATGCAGAGGGTCAGAATGTCAGGCCGACGGAGAGCGATACCGTCCTGGCGAAAGGGTAGTCCGTGCCGCGCTCCACACGGACGGAAGAAAGCCTGAAGATGTCGCTCATCGTCATCTGTACGGACATCGCCCCGAGCCGCAGTTTCCTGCATATCCTGTCGGGGAATTCGTAGCCGATGTTGAAGGATTCGCCTGTGAAAGTGTTCTCGTCTATCACGAAACGCGAGGACTTGTCGGTGGTCTGCACCAGGGAGATGCCCTTGTAGTAAGCCTCTCTGTTCGTGACGGACCAGCGGTCGTAGAGGGCGCGTCTATCCTGGTTGTTGTAGACGTCCTCCGTGCCGATGTTTTCCACTTTCTCGAAAAGCGAGGTGTTGAAGACCTGCCCTCCGATCTGATAGCGGAAATAGCAACCCACGGACAGTCCCTTGAAATAGAACGTGGTGCCGATGATGCCTTCGAGCGTCGGTTCCGTGTCTCCGACCACCACTTCGTCATCCGAATTGTAGGTGAATGAGTATGTCCCGTCCTTTCTGATGAAAAGTTCGCGTCCGGTAGCCGGGTCGATTCCTGCGGAACGGACGGCCCAGATGGCCGTAGGGCTGCCGCCGTCGTAGTACCGTGTGGTTCCGGACAGGGAGGCCTTGCCTTCTTCATTCAGTTCGCTGAACGAATCCCCGATGTCGGCATAGCGTGATTTGGAGTACGTGGCATTCAGGCTGATGTTCCAGTTTATGCCTTCGTACGGCCTGTAGACAGGGGATATCCTGAAAGTCGCTTCCCAGCCGCGGGTCTTCTGCGCTCCGGCATTCATCGCTATGCTCGTCACCCCCATGGAGCCTTTCGTGGTGATGATGGCCAGCAGAGGGTCCGTGTTCTTCCAGTACCAGTCGAAAGTGAAGTTGATCCTTTCGTCCCAGAAGGTCATATCTGTACCTATGTCCGTGTTGATGGTCTCCTGCCACCCGAGTCCGGGGTTGCCGAGTTCGTTCAGGGTCACTCCGGTGCCGAAAATATTGCTCGAGGAGTTGAACATATAGGTCGTGAAGGCTCTGTATGACGAGAAATTCTGGTTTCCGGGATTTCCGATGGAGCCTCTGATTTTCAGAAGGGAAAAGAAATCGGAGTCCTTCATGAAGCCCTCTTTGTGGATGTTCCAGCCGAGACCGGCGGACCAGGTGTTCCGGAAACGGTTGTCAGTGCCGAAAAGCGAGGTGCCGTCGAGCCTGTAGTTGAAATCGAACAGATAGCGGTCCATATAGGCGTAGCCGCCGTTCAGATAGAAGCTTGCGGCCCTTTGCGCGGTCAGCCCGTAAGCCGGCGTGTCTCCGTCCGGATAGTTGTTCGCAAAGGACGGCGCCCCGAACCGGTCGTCAGTGAAGCCGTTGGCGGAATATCCGAAAGATTCGGTGTTGTCATGGCTGAAATTGAAGCCTCCCACTGCATTTACCATGTGCCTTTCCGCTATGAGCTTGCCGAAAGTGACGGCGGCATCCCCTTCATAGGTCAGGTTCTTGCCGATGTTGTGGGTGTAGAGTCCCTTTTCCGTTTCCTCGAGGTCGTCGAACTGCGAATGCAGAGGGGAAAGCCTCGTCTGGCTGTCGTCATCCGTTTTGGTGATTCCGAATTTCGCCCTGAACCGGAGGTAATCCTTTATGAACCATTCGAAGATGAAATTGTTCGTGAACCCGAAGCTCTCGGAGACATCGTAGTTGTTCAGCGAAGCATTCCAGAGAGGGTTGCTTACAGGATAGTCGTCCGAGCCTTCTGCGGGATAGTAGAGGTATTTGTCGACCCCTCCGACTGCGTTGTACTTTTTGTAGTACGGGTTCGCGTTGGCGTATTCCTGAAATGATACGGCAGGGTTGTCGGTGTCGAGGTAGTTGATGGTCAGCTTGTTGCTGAACTGGAATTTCCCCGTGCGGTAGATGAGGTCTATGTTGCCTTCCAATGTCTGGCGGCCGGAGCCTTTCATCACGCCCTGGGTGTTCCCGTAACTGAGCCCGAGGCCGTAACGTATCTTTTCCTCGCCGCCTTCGGCGTAAACGTTGTGCTTGTGGGTGAAGCCCGTCCGGATGGGTTCGCTCAGCCAGTAGGTGTCCACTCCGGAGACGATGTTTTTAAGCCGGTCGTTGTAGAGATTGTCGAGGCGGATCTGGTTGAAGGGGTCTCCGTTGCCGTCCGAGTACACTCCCGCAAGCCTTTCGAATTCGAGCTTTTCGGTGGAATTCATCAGGTTGTAGTCGGTCAGGTCCGCTATGGAGATGCTGAAATCGCCCTTGTATGAGACCTGGAGCCGGCCTTTTGCAGGTGCCTTGGTCTCGATGAC
The DNA here is from genome assembly GCA_949295645.1 of uncultured Bacteroidales bacterium. Taxonomy (GTDB): domain Bacteria; phylum Bacteroidota; class Bacteroidia; order Bacteroidales; family UBA932; genus Cryptobacteroides. Next base: position 24,861 of record CASFLY010000002.1, read on the forward strand.
CACCACTCCGTTTGCCGCCTTGGAGCCGTAAATGGCAGTAGAGGCTGCGTCTTTCAGGATGGTCACGGAGGCTACCCTGTTCATGTTCAGGTTCATGACGGTCTCGAGAGTGGTTTCGAAGCCGTCGAGGATAAAGAGCGGCTGGTTCGGATCGGTGCCGTACTCTTCTTTAAGCCCGGCCACGCTCGTCTTTCCCCGGATTTCGATGTCCGGCATGGTGTTCGGGTCGGAGCCGAACCGGGTGTTTTCCATGATTTTGAAGGACGGGTCGAGGGTCCGGAGGCTCTGGATGACGTTGGACGAGCCGATTTTCTTCAGTTCGTCCCCTTTGTACGTGGCAGAGGCTCCTGTAAAGCTCTCCTTTTTCCTTTCGTACACTCCGGTGACCACCACGTCGTCTATTTCCATCGCCGCGGCAGTGAGGGATATGCGGCTGAAATCCCGGAAGTTGTGCCCGTCGAACTCTATCATCTTCGTCTCGTATCCGACGAATGAGACAGTGACCTTGCAGCCTTGCGAAGGAAGGTCGAGGGTGAAATTCCCGTCGGCATCCGTGAATGTGCCTGTCAGCGTGCCCTCGACATAGACCGATACGCCCGGTACGGGGAAGCCGTCTCCGGCGTCGTAAACCTGCCCCGAGACGGCCGTTTCTGCCGGGGTGTCCCGGCTCAGCGTGTCGGCCAATGAGTCCCGTACGGACGCTGCGTCAGAATCCCTTGCAGTCGCCCCCCCCAATGCGGAGAATGACAATATCGTGAATACCAGTAGTTTTTTCATCAAATCCGACCTTGTTTGAGTCACACTCTTTGCGGGCAAAAATACGGAATAAATCGATATGAAACAGCAGTTGGCAGAAAATAATTGTCCGACCGGCGGCTTTCGGATGAACCGGGTGGCTTCGGCCGGAAAAAGACGATTGAGAGAGTGTGACCCGAAAAAGGAACTTCCGGATCACACTCTCTCATTGTCTTGCCATTTATGATGCCGGACTTACTCGGCCTTGGAGATAACTCCGCTGAGCTTCTCGCTCAGAAGGTCGAGTTTCTCGAGCATTTCCTGACGTATGCCGTCGTAGTAAGCCCTTTTTGCGCCCTCGGCAGGATGGTTTATCTTGTCTTTCAGTCCGTTGTAAAGATCGATGGCTTCCTCGATGATGCCGGCTACCTCCTCGGAGCTTTTACCGGGATTCAGGGTAACGAACAGGGAGCAGTCATCGATGAATTCACCGATGAAATATTCGATGTCCTTTTTGATGTCTCTGATATTCATATCTGTAGAAATTTAAGTTGGTTTCATTTGTCGTTTTTCCGTATTTCCGCACGGCGGATTTTCCCGCTGATGGTTTTCGGAAGCTCGTCCACGAACTCGATGACGCGCGGATATTTGTACGGTGCGGTCACGCGCTTTACGTGATCCTGGAGCTCTTTCACCAGATCAGGGCCGGCCTTTGCCCTGTATTCCGGAGCCAGGATGATCGTCGCCTTCACGACCTGTCCCCTTATCTCGTCCGGAACCCCGGTGATGGCGCATTCTACTACTGCCGGATGTGTCATCAGGGCGCTTTCCACCTCGAAAGGCCCGATCCTGTAGCCGGAACTCTTTATCACGTCATCCGCCCTTCCGACGAACCAGTAATATCCGTCTTCGTCCCTCCAGGCCACGTCGCCTGTGTAGTAGACATCGTCATGCCAGGCTTCGCGGGTCATCTCCGGGTCGCGGTAATACTCCTTGAACAGGCCTACCGGCTTCCCGTTGCGCGTGCGGATGACTATCTGTCCCTGTTCCCCGTCTTCGGCAGGCCGTCCGTCAGGGGTCAGCAGGTCGATGTCGTACTGAGGGTTCGGCACTCCCATACTTCCCGGCTTCGGCTCCATCCACGGGAATGTCCCCAATGTCAGGGTCGTCTCGGTCTGCCCGAAGCCTTCCATCAGCCGTATCCCGGTGATTTTCAGGAATGTCTCATAGACGGAATAATTCAGCGCCTCTCCGGCCGTCGTGCAGTATTCAAGCGATGACAGGTCGAATTTGCTCAGGTCTTCCCTGATGAGGAACCTGTAGATGGTCGGCGGAGCGCACAGCGAGGTGATATGGTAGTCGTGAATCTTCTGCAAGATGTCCGCAGGCGTGAATTTCTCGTGGTCATACACGAAAATATTGGCCCCTGCAATCATCTGTCCGTAAAGTTTCCCCCAGGCAGCCTTGGCCCAGCCCGTGTCAGCAATCGTGATGTGCAGGCTGTCCCTGTGCAGGTTGTGCCAGAAAGCGGCGGTGGCGATGTGCCCGAGAGGGTATGTGAAGTCGTGCGCGACCATTTTAGGCTCGCCTGTGGTTCCGGACGTGAAGTACATCAGCATGATGTCGTCGTTCGTGTTCACGTTTTCCGGCCGTACGAACGGGGCCGCATTTTCAATCCCCTTGTGGAAATCTTCGAAGCCTTCGGCGTATTCAGGCCCGACGCTGACGAGATTCACAAGGCTCGGACACTCCGGCAGGGCGTCGGATATGTGCTTGAGAATCACGCTTTCCCCTGCGGCCACTATCATTTTTATGGTCGCCGCCTCGCAGCGGTACACGATGTCCTTTTTGGTGAGCAGATGAGTCGCCGGGATGGCCACGGCCCCGATTTTATGCAGGGCGATGATGGAAAACCAGAATTCGTAGCGCCTTTTCAGTATCAGCATCACCTTGTCCCCGCGTCCGATGCCGAGACTCTGGAAATACGATGCCGTCCTGTCGGTGTATTCCTTCATCTCGCTGTAGGTGAACTGCCGGCTGTCGCCCTTGTCGTTGGTCCAGAGCAGGGCTTTTTTATCGGGTTCTTCGGCTGCCCAGGCATCGACTATATCGTAGCCGAAATTGAAATTCTCCGGAATATTTATTCTGAAATTCTTTATAAAGTCCTCCTGCGAGGCGAATTGTGTCTGACTCAAGAATCTTTCTACCATATCCGAGTTTGCTGTCTGTCGTTTTTATCGTAACCCGTATCAGAGGGGAGAGAACGGGATTATTGCATGACCATTGCGAGGAATTTGGCGGGACTGCCGTCCAATGCCAGGAAGCCATGAGGCTGCGACGAGTCGAAATAAAGGCTGTCGCCGGGATTCAGAATCCATTCTTTACCGCTGACATTCACCAGAAGCCGGCCTTCCATCACTAAATGGAATTCCTGTCCTTCGTGTATGTTGAAGTGCATCGCTGTACCTTCCGGCTTGGGTTCCACCGTCACGATGAACGGATCGGCAAGCCTTCCTATGAAGCCTGCCGCAAGCAGTTCGTATTTATAGGCTTTCGTCCGCTCCACGGAAATCCCCGTTCCTTTCCTCGTCAGGAAATAGGATTTCATTTTCGGTTCCTCTCCGAACATCAGTTCGTCGAGAGTGATGCCGTATCTGTGTGCTATGCGCTGCAACAGGCTCACCGAAAGATCGTGTTCTCCCGACTCTAAGGCCTTGTATTCTTCCACGGAAAGCCCGCAGTCTGCCGCTATTTCATCCTGGCCGAGTTCGAGCGCGTCGCGCAGCCCCTTCAGCCTTTCGGCAATCTGTCTTATCTGTTCGTCCATAGTCGGTATTTTTTGCAAAGAAAGGCAAAAACTTCGAATATGTTAAGAATCTGTTTCGAATTTTTTGAAAATTCCTTTATCGGTACTACTGGAAATAGACCGGGCAGTCGGTTATCCGCATCACGGAAAGCTCTCCGTCCCCGTCGAAAAACTCTTCCGCGGAACCCCGTCCGGCCTCTGCCTCGTCATCCTGCGGCAGAGTGATTCTGCGGGCCGTTATCAGATTCCCGGAAAGTTCGTAGAAGTCCTTTTCCCCCGGGAGCAGGGAATTGATTCTGACATATTTCGAAGCATGGATGAATCTGCCTTCGCCGATGTATATCCCCACGTGCGTTATCCTGGCCGGTATCACCGTCTCCCCGCTTTTCCCTTCTTGCAGGGCCTGCCCGGATTCCGCCTCTCCCGCGGCTTTCCTCTCCGGTGTCCCGAAGAAAATCAGGTCGCCTTTCCGCAGGTTGCGTATCCGTTCCGTCATTTCCAGTCCGGCATCCACATCCACCGTTTCGCCGACCCTTGCCTGTTGGGACGCATTTCTCGGCAGCAGAACCCCGTTCAGATACCATACCATTTTCGTAAGACCGCTGCAGTCCACCCCTTTGATCGAAGTCCCTCCCCAGAAGTAGGGCACCCCGAGGAATCTCATCGCACACCTTATAATATTATCAGCGGAAGGGTCGCAGGCTTCAGCCCATTCCTTGAATGGTTCCACATCCTTTTTCGGCACGAATCCCCTTTTTCCTGTCGGCAGTTCCACCTCCATATACCCGCGGACGGACTTCCCCGTGCACCTCAGTAGGTCTCCTGTGACCAGGTCGCAGATTTTCGGGTTGCAGCCCCGTCTTTTCCGTGCAGAACTTTCCTTCCTGCGACTGCCGCTGTCTTCATTCCCGGCGCCGTATTCCGTTTTCCCGGGGCGTTCCGATACGACGCTGTAGTCCGCCGTGCAGATAACCTTCTCCGCGGCAATGTACCCCTCCAGCTCTTCCCGGGACATCTCTTCGAGCCCGGCATCCACGCACCACGCCGTGTATGGATCCGGGGTTTTCACCCGTCTCCAGTATCCCTTCTCCCCGATGATTTCCACCGGAGTGCCGAGCAGCAGCTGGTTCCCGAGTTCGGCGCAAAAGTCGGGCTGTTCACGCAGGTAGTTGGCCGACAGCGCCGTCACCGCATACCTTTTCCCGTCCTGTGCGCACACGGTTCCCCACAACAGCAGCGATATCCCCGCAGCCAGCGCCCGAAAGAGCGCATTCCGGCAAGATTTTCCCGTCATAATCCCTTGCATTTCCATTTCTGCAAAAATACATATTCTCCCGAAAATGCGTGCAGCAGCCTTTAATACTTTTCCTGCACGGTAAAAATCTTCATGTACTGCCGGAGAAAATACGCGGGATCGCAAGGTGCTGTACTGCGGGCTTTGAGTAAAAATAAGCAGGTTTGAACCTGCTTATTTTGTTTTGTTCTTTTATTCGATTGAAAATTAATTGGTTGCAGTGTAAAAATAAGCGGAAGGTGCAGGAAATACAAAGCTGGAGCACATGGCCTTTTGATAAAAACGAGCAAATGTAGAAACAGTCTTTGTAGATATTTTTGGAATAATGGCTTTATGTTGAAATAAGCAAGTGTTTTTGTATTTATTTTGACAATTTATAAAAAATAAGTATATTTGACCTGTATTTAATGTCTTAATCTTATGCAATATACCGATTTGTTGGAAAGTCAGATTAT
>CASFLY010000003.1 GCA_949295645.1 uncultured Bacteroidales bacterium
ATGCTCGGCTGGTTCGTCGACACGAAATACTGGTTCGGGAAAGACCGCACGGAAACCGACAAGCTGGCGGGACATGCCTTAGGCGGGTATGCAGGATTCGGCTACTATGACTTCCAGTGGGAGAAAAGCGGGAACCAGGGAGAATTCATCGACATCGGCATAGACTACACATATTCCCTGCCGCTTGCCAAAGACAGGCTTCGGATGGAATTCAACATAGGATTAGGCTGGATACACACCGTAGCCCGGCACTACACTCCGACCGACGACTATACCGACCTGATCAAGGATCCGGGCATCAGGCACCGGAAATACAACTTCTTCGGGCCGACTCGCGCATCCGTATCCCTCATCGTGCCGATAAGGGTGAAAACCGGGAAAAAAGGAGGGGCGAGATGAGACGCTGGAACGAATTCAGAATCCCGGCAATACGGATAACCGGGCTGCCGCTGACGGCAATGCTGGCAGCCGTCCTCCTGCCGTGCGGCGCCTGTCAGAGACGCCCGCTCTCGCAGGTGGACAACAACGTGACGGTCAATATCGAAATCGAAAAGCACATAGTGAACTACACCGTCTCAAGAGACCCGTCCATGATGAGGGTGATGTTCTTCGACAGCGAAAGCGGGGCATTCGCCACGCACGCATTCCTTCCGGCTGACGGAGGGAGGGTCAGCGTCACGCCGGGAAGGACCTACCATATCATAGCCTACAACTTCGACACCGAATACACGATAGTGGGAAGCGAATATCTCTGGAACGGCATATACGCCACCACCAACGAGGTTCCGGAAAGCGTCAAGACCAGGTTGAAAACCAGGGCGGACAAAAACGCAGACGAAATCATAGTCTATGAACCGGACCACCATTTCGTGGCCACGAAAACAAATGTCTACATCCCGGCCAGAAGCGTCGATGCCCCGCCCGTTGTCATCGACCTCCTTGCCGAAACCATAGTCGAGACCTGGCATCTGCACATAGACAAGGTCCAGGGTATGGAATACGTAGCCGACGTATCCGGTGTGCTATCAGGCATGGCCCTGTCCAAGACACTGGCGGACAGGGAAAAATCGGAAGCCGAAGCCTCGATATTCCTCGAAAGCCTCGAATACCGGACTGACGGGAGCGTGGACATAGTCTTCAATACTTTCGGGCACAACCCCGGCCTGATACAGGAAATCACCCTCGTCATCACGGACATAGGAGGCGCTTCGCACGAGTTCGATTTCGACATCAGCGACAGGTTCGACAACAACCCGGACCAGTACATCCTCATCGAGACCCCCGACATAGTAATCGACGAACCGGACAGCGTGACCGACTCGGGAGGCGGCATCGCCCCGGATGTAGACGAATGGGAGGACGTGGACATCGGAATCGAAATCTGACCGGGACAAAAAAAATCAGCCGGCAGAAAGCCGGGAACGGTGACCGGAGTTGCCGGAAAACAAAAAACCGAAAATTACAGAAAATGAAAGACAGACGACATAGACAAATATCCATCCTTGCATCCGCTGCAGTCATCGGACTCGCACCTGCATGCACGGAAGCATTGGTCGTCTACGACGACTCCCCTGTCGAAATAGGCCTCGGCCCTGTCGCAAACATGTCTACGAAAGTCATTTCCGGTGCGATGGAGGGAACGGCGTACAACGGCTATGAGACTTTCGCTGTCTTCGCATACCACAAGATCACTGGAGCGGGGCAGACCTGGAACGCATTTGCCGGTGCAGACGGGAATACCGTGACCTACCTGTGGAAGGATCCTTTCTGCAAACGTTCCGCCGCCGACCAATGGTGGGGAGGAGGCTACAACGACATAGTACTGACCTACAACAGAGACACGTCGGACCCCGACTATGTCAAAGGCACTTCGTACATCAGCACCCCGGAAGACGAGATTTTCAATACGGTCGCAGCCGAGCCGCAGTACTGGCCCAAGACCGGCTCCCTGTTCTTCGCAGGCTACAGCCCGTACAAGACATACGACTTTTCCCGGACCTCCGGGAATGACGGGACCAGGAAATATACCCCGGTAAATGCGGAATACACCATAGACGAGGAAAACGGCTGCGCCAATCCGCGCCTGACAATAAAAGGCTTCATACAGGGAAGCTACAACTGGGCAAAGGATGACCACTGGGCCGAAAACGAGACTGTAGACCTGATGTGGTTCGATGTGGACGACTCATGGAACAGGTCGCAGGATGCTGCCGCAGGCGCCGTCCCCGTGACATTCAGACACGCCTGCTCCTGGCTCGACTTCAACATCCGCACTACCGACCCGGGCGTATTCAGCATCTACAGGGTAAGTCTGAGCTACATATACCGGCAGGCGGATTTCACTTCCAGCAACGGGGACGGTAGACCGGAATGGAGCGGCAGGACCGCACGAGAAGATGAAATCGTCCTTTTCGAGCACGACGGCCAGGAGGATAAGGATTTTGTCCTCATCGACGGAAAAGGATTCTTTTTAGGAAACCTCATCATCATTCCGCAGTCGCTGACAAAAACCGTAAACGGAATTCCGGCACAGTCCGCCCTCACGATAGAGTTCTCCCAGAACACCACTGACGGAACGCCGCTGGTCCAGACCAAAACCCTGTCACTGACAGCCGGAGACGGAGGAGAATGGGAGACAGGGAAACACTACACCTACGACATCACGTTCGGACTGGACAAGATACACATCGACCCCGACATAGATGACTGGAAGGAGACCGGCCCTTCCGTCACCGTAGACTGAGGCCCGGAAACACCGGAAACAAAAGACAGGAAACAATATAATAAACAAATAAATTACTCTGCAATGAAAAGACTTCTGACTATCGCAACTGCCGTCGCAATACTGGCAGCCTGCACCAAGACCGCCGTCGTCTATGAAGACGCCGAGGCGGAAATCGGACTTTCCCCTGTTTCAGGCATGTCCACAAAGACCGTTTACGGACCTATGGGAGGTGAGACGGGAAGCACCTATGACACCGATGAAGTTTTCGGCATCTTCGCCTGGCACCGCGTCCTCGACAGTCAGAGTGCGGCCTGGTCCGTTTTCAAGGACGGTATGACTGCGGCAAACACTGCCCTGTACATCGATAACGGACGGTTCGGCTCCAAATCCGTAAACGGAGGCACTCTCTGGGGCGGGAAAGATGCCGACGGGAGCGACCATCCGTACTACTGGCCCAAGACCGGTGTACTCGCCTTTGCGGGATACAGCCCTTACGATGCTTTGGACACTGATGCTTCTGCCGGAGAACCAAAGGCTGAAAGCGTGGATTACGACATCGACGCCGCAAACGGAGGCGCTGCACCGAAGCTCACCATCACGGGATTTTCCCAGGGTTCCTACACCAACACTTCCTCAAACTCCGTTCTTTCTGCCGACAACAAGACAGTCGATGTGATGTGGTTCGATGCCGATGACCAGACTGCCCTGAATCTCGGGACCTCGGGTACTGCCTCCACATCGGGAGTTCCCGTCCTGTTCAGGCATGCCTGCTCGTGGATCGACTTCGATCTGAAAGCAAGCACGGACAACGGCAATGCAGCATACGACAAGTTCAGAATCCTGAAAGTCACGCTGAAAAATGTCTACACCAAAGGCAGCTTCGACTCAAGCAAGGCCGGAGACACCAACACTGCGGGCGGAGACGATGTCATCCTCAGCACCTCAGCCAATCCATGGTCTGATTTCGGTTTTGCAACGGATGCAGTGACTGACATAGTCCTCTATGACGGCATGGCAGCCGACGGTTCCTACACTGAAGGAGACGGAATCACGCTCAACGCGACTTCCCTGAAACTCGGGAATCTGGTAGCCATCCCTCAGGATCTCGATGCCGTATCTGCCGGCACGACTGCTGCCGCAAAGAATGCCGCCACGGTGGAAATCCTCTACCAGCAGCTGACAGCAGCGGCAGGCACTGTCCCGAACATCGAGACCAAGACCCTGACTATCACCGGTTCCAACAGTTCCGACGTCCAGGGCAGCACCACTTCCGGAGACTGGCTCTACGGACGCCACTACACTTACACCATAACATTCGGACTTGAAGAAATCCTTATCGATCCTTCCGTCGACAACTGGGAAGCCGGTACAGGCACAGCCGAATAGGCGGCTGTCCGGAAGTTTCCAAAGGATGCAAACAGCATCGCGCCCAAACAAGACAACAAGACAAACGACAGCATAATATGAAAAAAGTACTGTTCCTCGCAGCCGCCGTTGCAGCAATGGCAGCCTGCACCAAATCCCAGACCGTCTATGACGGCACCGAGACCGAGATAGGACTCGCTCCTGTAAACTATATGTCTACAAAAACCTATTACGGGCCATACCCCGGTGCCGCATACTCCGATGCGGAACAATTCAGGGTTTTCGCACAGTACACGAAAGAACCTGCCGGAACAGCATTCAAGAACAACGACAAGCACAGCACATACCTCGACAACGTGACTTTCAGCAAAAAGAGCAGCCAGGCAGGGGGCGTCGACGTATGGGGAGGAGACCCGACACCTTACTACTGGCCGAAATCCGGTTCGCTGTATTTCGCCGGATACAGTCCTGCGGGCGCAACCCTGAACGGAGATGCCGGATACGAATTCAATACCGGCGGCTCGAGACTGACTCTGCCGGGCTTCACCCAGGGAGACTACTCGAACGCAGAATCGCTGGATGAAATATCCGGGAACACGAACTACAAGATGGTAGACCTCCTGTATTTCGACGTGGAAGCCAATACCCCTTCCGTAAACGAGGGGATATACTTTGCCACCTTCAAGCATGCCCTTTCGTGGATAGAATTCAGGATTACCTGCGCCACCGGGCTTTCCGACCTGTTCAAGGTCAAAAAAATCACGCTGAACGACGTCAGCTTCACAGAAACGTTCTATTCCGGAGCCGGGGATCCATGGGAGGTTGAACCTGAATGGACCAACAACGGGACGAACATAAAAGACATTGAAATCTACGACCACGAGGTCAACGATGATGCCGGCAGCGAGTTGGACGATGCCATCCTTGCCGACTCGAAATACCTGTATATCAACGGTCTTCTTCTCATCCCGCAGAACGTGACGAGCATTACTCTCGAGCTCGAACAGAAAGGCAGTGCAGACCAGGGATTCGTAGAGGTAAACCCTGAGACGATCTCCCTCGTTTCCACGATAGGTTCAGGCTCCGACGTGACGACTTGCGACAAATGGGAAATCGGCAAACACTATGTTTACACTCTCTCGATAAGCGCAGAAGAGATTCTCATCAGCCCGAAAGTCGACGACTGGACAGTTGAAATCCCGAATACGATACCGGTCGAATAAGGATATCCGATATATGCCTACCTTTTTCAGACACGCCATAGCCTTCGCCGCAGCTGCATCTGCCGCAGCCTCCTGTCTGTCATCCGTAAAACCGGACGGCGGACAGGAGGAGATTGTTTTCCATCCTGTGGCGGAGGCCGAGGTGCGTGCAGGAAATGCCGACGTGTTCTCCAATGACATCAGTTTCGGAGTATGGGCGCTGACCTCCGACGGCCGGATACACATAGACCGGGAAAAGGTGTCCCGCGACGGTGAGACCTGGACTGCGGAGACACCCTGCTACTGGCCGGAAGAGGGGGACCTGGAATTCTACGCCTTCGCGCCATACGGAGACGGGGTGGAACTCGGCAGCGACGGCAGCCTCATTCTCGAGGACTACACCCTTGAGACTGCCTCTGAGGGGCTCTATGTCTGCGAACCGGGGGCAGGACAGAAGCGCACGGACAACCATGTGTATCTGACATTCCACCAGGCGGCATCCAAGATAGACTTCAGGGTGGCTAACGGTCTGAATCAGGTGACATCCGTAAAACTCGAGAAAATCATCCTCTGCGGGGTCTTCGTACGCGGCAGCTACCGCTCCTGCGGAGAGCCGCAGTGGAACGTGACCGGCGAGGCGGCAGACATCACGGTCTACGACAGTTCGGCAAGCGGCGTCAGCGATGATGTGGACAGGGATCCGGAATATTTCGGGAAAACCATTGCCGTAATCCCGCAGCAGTCCTTCCCTACGGTGAAAGTGGTGTATTCTTTCGTCAACGGCGACAGCGAATGGCTTTACGGACAGGAAAACAGCACCGAAGAACTGGAAGCCAGGTGGGAGCCCGGACGGCATTATACCTACACTCTCACCCTGACCGAGACCACGGTAAAATACTCGGCCGGCATTTCTTCGTCGACCGAGTGACTTGGCCCTGCAGAATTTCCGGGACTGCAGGAAAACAAGGCGGAATGCCATTCCCGGAAGCAAAAAGGAAACGGATATGAAATACGGAAAAAGACAGACGGAAGCAAGGAGGCAGTGTCCATGGATTTCCCGAAAATTCTTCGGGAGCGTCCTCATTATCCTTACGGGTCTTGTTTCTTCCTGCCAGAAGACGGACATTGCGGTCACAGATCCTTCTGCAGGCGAAGGGCCTGCCCTCATATCATTTTCCCTTGGTTCTCCGACTTTTACCGGAAGCAAAGCCGCACTGACGCCGGAAAATTTCGCGAAAGCGGGAAACAAGATCAAGGTCTACGACCGTTACACCACCCATGAGAACCTCGAAAGCGTGACCGGCTCCGACAGAGACCAGTACATCGACCTGTACATCAATGGCGGCGAGGCTGTATACAGAGACCCGATTTCCGCAGGCTCGGCCTCCCACTGGAATTTCACCGATGCGGACGGCTCCGCGAAAGACTACTACTGGACCGCCACGGGGACGCATCATTTCACGGCTTTCACATGGGAGTACTCCAACGGGGTGAAGACCGAAGACGGCGAAAAAATGATATCGCTGAAGGATTGTGTCGGAGATAGAGATATCAAAGTCAAATCTTCCGACGAGACCGACCCTGCAAGTCCGGATTACGAGACCGGCATCACCTACAATCCCCGCCTCGGCTCTGTCATCATAAAGGACTGGGAACTGATGCAGAGCAAGCAGTTCGACTTCTGCTACGCCACCCACACCCGGGAAATGGATGACCCTGATGACACAAGAGACCCTCACAGAAGCGTCGAACTTCAGATGAAGCATCTGTTCGCCGCAGTGCAGTTCAGAGTCGTGAATCTGATGCCTACTTCGATAACCTTCAATTCTCTGTCAGTTTCAGGCATGTACAACTCCGGAAGCGTCGTCATCGACAAGGACGGGAATCTGAGCCACCTGTCGACTGACAACAGCAGCAGCCGGTCATTTGCCGTTGATTTTGGTAATATCGGTTATACATTACAATCCGGTAAATCTTACAACGTCTTTGCAAACTGCTTCAACGATACGAACAACTCTATCGGCACCGACGGCTGCATCCTGATATGGCCTCACTCAGGCGACGAACTGAAGACGGTAACGATGGATGTATCGACGTCGGAAAAGACGGAAAACGGGATATCCCTGTTCATAAAAAACCAGGTAGAACGCTGGGAAGCCGGAAGGAAGTACATCTACACTATAAACATCGCGGACAACAAGATATCGTTCAGCGCCGAAGTGGTGCCGTGGATAAACGATGACATAATTCTGGAAAACTGATGGAAAGGAAGATGAGCCATATTGCGTACGGTATTTCCGGACACGGGGCAGCCTGCATATCCTTGTGCCTGGCTATCTGCATGACCCTGTATCCGGCAGCCGTGTCATGCACCAAAACGGAGGCGGCACAGGAGCCGGTCCGGGAAGACCTGTCGGACCGTATCGCCTTCTATGTAAAGGCCGCACCGACCAGGGCGGTCATCGAAGACACCGATGCCCTGTACAGCCTGCACCCGGACATTTATGTCACCGAAGAAAACAGGATAGGAGGGTTCGACGACCTGGCGGTACAATACACCGACAACGGGGTGTGGCGATCGGGCGTCGACTGGGCCGCAGGGAACCAGGCCTACTCTTTCTATGCCTATACATACAGCGGCGGAAGCGGGACGGACGGAGGAAAGGTCGAAGTTCCGAAAGCGTCCGGAACCGGAAACGGATACAGAGTCATCCTCACGCAGCCGTCCGCATACCCCCGGTCGGACGACGCCTGGGCAGACTTCCTGATGTCGTACAGGGTCTCGGCCAACAGTTCGACCAAAGGCCTTGTGAAACTCGAATTCGAACGCATCACCGCCGGAGTGGAACTCTATATGTCGAAGAATCCGAATATCGGCGAGGTGACCCTGAAATCCGCAGAATTCTCCGACGTGATAAACAAGGCCACATACAACCTCGTGTTCCACGCATCCTCCGCCGATCCTACGGTGCTGCCGAACGGGATGAAAAACAACTGGCAGACCCCGTCCAACCCGGAGCAGACCACCACTTACAGATATGCTCCGGCAGGAGGGCTGAAGATAAATGATTTCACCCCGTCATCCGCGACAGGCGGCGGTTTTGCCTTCGACAGCGGATACCTCGTGATGAATTTCCTGACTGTGCCGCAGGACACGTACCAGGAACTCTCAGGCAACCCGCGTGAAATCGTCCTGACCATAAGCTATTCAGTCGTGGAAAACGGAGTGACAGTGAACTACGACGACCAGAAATTCCTGCTGAAGGACTCCTCCCCTGCCGTATGGAACCAGGGGCACAAGGTAAGATACTATCTCCATATAGACTCGAGCATAGAGCTCGTCGGCGTAGTGGCGCCGTGGAAAGACATAGACTTCATAGAGGGGACCCTGCTTCCGAGCCTGCCGGGGACGGAGGGGCAAAATCAGGCAGCGGGTTCGAATATAGATTGATGTTACGGTAGGTTATGAATAGAAAACTCTCCATATACCTGATACTTCCGACAGCAGCTGCGATGATATGCGGCTGTGTCAGGGAAAATCTTGAAATGCAGGACGGCAGCATGGAAATCAGGCTCGGGGCCAGGGTCGATGCCGTGGCGGTTTCGACCAAAGCGGCCCTCGAGCAGGACGGGACTTTCGACAACGACCTGAACATCGGACTTATAAGATGGGACGAGACCGACGGCAACGATTCGCCTGCCGGCAGGAAAGAACTTTCGGGAACCTTGGGAAGGACTCCGTCCAATGACGGTAAATTCCACCGGGAGATAAGCATAAGCCCTATACAGTACTACCTGAACAAGCGGGATTCGGTAGGCTTCGCGGCCTGGTATCCGGAATACAGCGCGGCCGGGGACACACCGGGGAACAACTGGGTGAGGTCCGATGCCGGCTCGGTCATACACCCTGCCGACGGGACGCACTCCACACCGTATATGGTCTATGAAATCAAGGACGGCGACACGGACGTGATGGTAAGCAGCTTTACCAAAGGGACATACTCGTCCGGCGTACCGGCTATGGAGTTTCGGCATGCCCTCTGCAAATACAATATCTACGCATACGCCGTGGACGACAGCACGGCTTTGGAATGGGGAAAACTTAAGACCGTCACCCTGACCAACCTGCCGGAACAGGTAAGCATCGCCCTGCCGGCAGACCTGAGGAAAAACGAAGACCCGGCATTCAGCTACGGCGGCAAAGTCTCTAAAACCGTCTTCGACGGGGAAAAGGAATTCCACTCGGGGCTTCCGTCCGACTACCGGCAGATTTTCATCACGTCGTTTCTCGGAGGGGCGCCAGTGGACAAGGTGCTCGGAGTAAGGGCGACTACGTCCAACTATGCTGCGGCCAACTCCGTTTCCATTGCCCGGAACTTCAGGCCGGGCTACGTATACAATATTTTCCTCAAATTTTCCTCGCGAGGCATCATCAACGCAGAAGTGTCGGCCATGGACTGGGAATACGACGACACCGAATACATCGTAGACGAGGACTTCGACCTGCTCACTGACCTTTCGCAGTACGGCACGGCCAATTCCTACATCGTATCCTCCGCGAACCGCGGGTACTGCTTCACCGGCACGGTCAAGGGCAACGGTCCCGAAGGGGCGGCTTTCACCGGAAGGAACGGGGAAAGGATAGTGCTCGACAACGCGACGGATTTGGGAAACATCGACTCCGTGGCGATCGTGCGCTCCGACGCCCTTATGAAAAAGCAGGGCGGCGTATGGGTACCCGTAACGGACATGGCGGAAAGGGCCTCGACACCGATAATCGAGCTCGTGACCGGACAGCTGAGCAACGGCAGGGTGATTTTCAGGGTTCTCGGCAACCCTGACGACAAAAGCGACTACAGCCTGCAGTACAAGGGCAACGTCAAGATAGCCGTATTCCGCGGGCCGAACATCGTCTGGTCCTGGCACATCTGGATTACCGACAGGCCTGTAAACCAGGGATATTCGAACGGATATGTGGCCCTCGACAGGAATCTCGGGGCCGTGACCGGCAGCTGGGAAGGCTTCGATCTGGTCAGTCTCAATGAAAACATAGCCTACACCGGACTGTACTATCAGTGGGGCAGAAAAGATCCGTTCTTCCCGGCCCCGTTCAACAGCGGGAACCAGTGGGAAGGCGTCGACAAGGGGACCCATCCCGTATACGAGAACAGGGTCGCCACCATAGAGGAATCCGCAAGGCACCCGATGACCTACTATTTCGACGGCACGGACGCCACCAACAACTGGACGGTTACGGACAAGAACAGCGATCACCTTTGGGGATATGTGTCCATGCGCGACGACATCGTCAAGACCATCTATGACCCTTGTCCTCCGGGATACAGGGTACCGGGCAGTCCGCTTTGGGAGACTCCGGTAAATATGACGAGGGAAAGGGTGGCTTCCGGAGGAAAATTCGCGGGCTACAAATTCACCATAGACGGTATGATAGACATTTACTACCCGCGTTCCGGCTGCATAGCCTACTATCCTTCGCAGAGCAGCTCGCCGCAGGTCAAGGTGCATGACATGCTGGACGAACCGGGTACTGAAAGCGGGAAAGAATTCGTGCTCATGTATTCCGCCACGCCGTACGAGCCCGATATCTACGGGAGGCCCGACCCTGACGGAAGCACAAACTACGACGGCCTGGCATACCATTTCCGGTACAACGAGGAAGCTCTCGGCAATGACTATACCGGAGTGATGACCGCCGACCCGCTGAACTATCACGTAAAGCGCTCCGATGCCTATCCTGTACGCTGCGTGTTCGAGGATTCGGCGCCTGTCATCACCGATCTGAGCGAAAAGCAGAGTGCGAATTCATACATCGTCACCAAATCGGGCTATTACGAGTTCGATGCCACCATCAGGGGGAACGGGGTGAATACCCTGAACATAGTGTCCGGGGACTCGTTCGTCACAAGGAGTTTCGACGGAGACCTCAACGGAATCTCCATCCCGAACGTCGACAGGGTGGACGTACTCTGGTGGCAGGGGGATCTGCGCTCCGACAGTTATTTCAGAAAGACCGTGGTGGCCAATTCCGGTATTCTCGGCGGGACAGCCCTGTCGAACTACCTCGAAGGGGAATGCCCTGTGACCATACTCGACGGAGGGGAACTTTCCGATGAGGGGAAACCGCTTTTCTACGTCAGGGTGAATGACAATACCCTCGGGAATGTGGGAATAGCGGCCTACGACGAATTCGACAACATAGTCTGGTCATGGCACCTGTGGATATGCCCTGACATAAAGACTGTTCAGCTCGGCGACTACACCCTGATGGACAGGAACATAGGGGCTACCTACTGTCCTGAATCAGGAGACTACTCCGCAGACGACTTCTTCGCCGGAAACGGCTTCCTCTACCAGTGGGGCAGGAAAGATCCGTTCTTCCAGCCGGCTGCGAGAAATGAAACAGGGAGGAACACACAGCCGTGGTTCGAGAAGTCCGCCGACGGCTCGTGGCGAAACAGGTCTACGAATGAGGCGTTCGGCCGCGCAGGCACCCTGACGGAATCGGTAGAAAACCCGCTGTCATATTTCAATGTAAACGAAAGTTCCTGGCAGACATGGTATGACCCGGAACCGGATACGAGCCCTGTCCAGGATTTCTGGGGATATGTAGGCGCGAGCGGACACCAGGGAAATTCTTTCGCCAAGACAATGTACGACCCGTGTCCTCCGGGCTACAGGATAATGCAGCACGACGTGTTCAGGAGTGCGAACGTGTGCAACGACAATGACGGCGAATATGACGGAGGCACATGGAAGGACGGAACCGCGTACTATTTCTACAATTACGGGTACTCGAACAGCATCTATCTCGACGACAGCAAAAGTACGGGCCTTGGAACGGTTTCAGCCAGCGGCGTCCTTTTCCCGAACACGCAGAGAATCGGAGGAGGAGACGGTATGTTCAAGACCGGACAGTACGGCATCTCGTCGGCATCGCCATACTACAGCCCGGACGCAAAAAACCACGCCACGGACAAGCAGATACACTGCCGCGAGATAATATGGAAAACCGACGGCTCCAGAATAACGATATTCCAGACTCCGAAGAACTGGATGTCCGCAGCCCGCGCGGTGCGCTGCCAGATAGAATAACGTAAGTCCGACGAATTTCAACTTGTTGATAAAACCTGTTGCAATAAAAATGAAACATACACGACACATCATATCAGCCCTCGTCTTTCTGCCGCTTCTTGTTTCCTGTGCCAAGGTTTCCTCAGGACAGCCGGACAGGACGGAACTGCCGGAAGCAGCTTCCGGGGACATCGATGCCAGCTGCTCCGTCATCCAGATAGACGGCGGCAGCGGTTCCGGCAAAGGCGTCGCCACCAGAACCATCATAGGCCAGACGACCATTGCATCGATAGATGCGAACTTCATCAAGCTCGACGAAAGCCTGAACCGGGACTGGAAAAGCGAGGACTATGCCTATACGGAATTCCGGAAGAACGGCTGGAACAGCGAAAGGACGATGATCCTGGACGCTTCCATCCTGTCTTCTCCGGACAACACAAAGGACATCCATTTCCGTTCGATAGTCTTCAACCCGAGACAGACCTACACCTACGGGAGCTATGACAGGGACGGAAACCCCGACACCGAAGACGAAGTGATAGTGGGATATGTCAGCAGGATGGTAGGCTGGTACCCGAAAACTCTCGAACTGAAGACAGGAGAGGACGGGACGCCTGCCGTCACGGAGTTCATCGGGTCGGAAACCCATTATCATGACGCTGCGACAGGACAGGACTGCGTAGTGTTCAAGGACAGGCTCGACGGCAAGACGGACGTGATGATGACGGATATGCGGGAAGGCCGCTATGACCTGAGGGAATTCGGCCAGGGTTTCCGGAACAATGCCTCGGACCGCAGCATCCAGCCTTACGGACATATGTTCTACAATTCATTCGATGCTTCCCAGGGCTACCAGTACCTGAACTATTTCTCGTTCCGACATTATCTTACCGGCATCCGGTTTTTCATAAGGGCCGTGGACAGCGACCTCAGCCTCATAGGCTGGAAACAGATCACCGACGTGGTGTTTACGGACCAGCCTTCGACCGTGACCATAGCCCTGCCTGTGGAGCAGAATGTCGGGAATGAGAAATCGAAGCTCATCTCCGGACTCTCCTCCGAGCTGACTCCGTACGCTTCGCTCCCGGTGGAAGGGGTATACCCTGTTTTCGGAGAGCCTGTCTCGTGGACGGATCCCGAGAATATGCAGATCATCCGCGATGCCATGGCAGAAGACGATCCAGATCATCCGGAATTCGCGATGACCTCGGAATTGCCGATAGAGATGGAGCACGCCATCGCTATGGACAAGACATATCTGGGCTATATGCTCATACAGCCCGACAGGGAAACCGAATTCGAGCTGCACACTGATGCCGGGGTGTTTTCCGGGAAAATCCCCGTAAAGGCGAAATACGTGGACCAGGACGGGAACACGCAGTATGCCGACATACTCCAGCCGGGACATATCTATGACATAGTCATCGACATCAAGACCGACGGAAGCCTCGACGTCATCATAGGCAACGAGGATTTCGAATCTTTCAGGAACCTGGCTCCGCACAACGACAGGATTCCGACCCAGTTCGAGTATTCGAACTGTTATGTCATCACTCCCGGGATGATGGATATCAGGGATGAAAACGGAGCGGACACCGGAAAAGACTATGCCGGATTCTATTTCCAGGCGATGGTGGCCGGACGAGGGGACACGGGGCTCATCAGCGCTGCCGGGGCGGACCTTTATCCCGACGAGCTGTATTTCGATCCGCGTTCCGTGAGAATCCTCTGGCAGGACACCGACTACCTGATCACGCATGCCGAACTGGTACACGGCTATGTCCGGTTCACGCTCAACGAAAAATGCAAAACCGAAGGGCTGAAAGGAAACGCCGTGCTGGCTGTGTACGACAAGGAGGGAGACATCATCTGGTCCTGGCACATCTGGGTGACCGACGGGCTGGAAGACATCGAATACGAGATAGGCGGCCGGTCTTTCGCTATGATGAATATGAATCTCGGAGCCACCGCTTCTGCGTGCAGCGACGGGACACAGGCATTGTCTACATACGGACTTTACTATCAGTGGGGGCGGAAGGATCCCCTGCCCGTACCGCCGACTTTCGATCATGCACAGTCCGACAGGTCGACGAAGACTTATTACTATATGGACCAGGGAGCCCTGACCGAAGTGGAGGTG
>CASFLY010000004.1 GCA_949295645.1 uncultured Bacteroidales bacterium
ATGACATGGGAGGCCTGCTTATAAACTCGTCCCGGGGCATACTCTACGCGGACTCTACCGCCAATTTTGCAAAGGCTGCCGCCAAAACGGCCTCAGAGACTGCCAGGTTCCGAGTTTCTGATTTCCTTGGGTGAGACGCCTGTCTTGTCTTTCATGAATTTGGCGAAATGCGACGGGGTCGAGAATCCGAGGTCGTAGCTTATCTGCTGGATTGTTTTGGTACTGGTCCTGAGCAGTGTCTTGGCTTCCAAGACCGTGTAGTCGTCTATCCATGCCGTCGCGGCATGGCCTGTGGATGACTTGACTACGGCCGACAGGTATTTGGCAGTGAGATTCATCTCCGAGGCATAGAATTCAAGTTTTCTTTCAGTGCGGAAATTCTGCTGGACAAGTTTCATGAACTGTCCCGTTATCTCGTCCCTGTGCCGGTCCCGTTCCCCGTTTTCCACCGGAAGGTGCAGGACGATATTGCACGCTTCGTAGAGCAGGATGTCCAGGAACTTCACGATGATCATGTTCCGGAAACGGTTGTCTTCGTCTGCGACAATGTCCTTAAGGTATCTGTGCATGCTTTTGAGGAGGTCAGTTTTCCTTTCCGGGATTTCAAGCAGGGGAGAGGTATACATTATCCTGTAGAAATAAATCTTTATGAGTCCGTACGAGAACTTGTTGAATATGTCCTCCCTGACGAGCAGGATGTTTACCTTGAAGTCATCTGTGTGGCTGCTGCAGGCAAGATGAATGCCCGGGGCTATGACGAGCATCGAATCCTTCCTCATAACATATTCCTTGAAGCCGACGCTTATTTTCGCCGAACCTGCAAAGCAGAGCATTATGATGATTTTGTCCCGAATGGCCTTTTGCAGTACCTTGGAGACAGTGGCGCTGAATTTAAGGCCTGAATAATTGTCATATAGCCTGATTATGTCTTCCATTCGCGATAATTTTCAGGCAAATATAGCAATCAAAGGAAAATTCTGACATATTATTGGCATTTTTTGACAGCTATTGCATCAAAAAATGATAAAATTTGCAATGAAACACACACATTCAATTCTAATATTTTCTTTTCGCGCTGGCTCAGGATTGTTCTTTAGCCAGCTTTTTTCTTTTTCTTACAGGTAATCATCGAAATAGAGGGTCACCTTGTCCATAAGGTGCACCCGGTTCGGGCCGAGGACATTGTGCCTGGCGCACGGATACGGGAAGTAGTCCACGCGGACGTTGCGGTCGATGCACTCCCGGATGAAACTCAGGCTGTGCTGCCACACCACGACATTGTCTATGGCCCCCTGACAGATCAGCAGCCTGCCTTTGAGGTCTCCGGCCTTGCCGAGAAGGCTTGTAAGGGCATATCCTTCGGGATTCGAGACCGGGCTGCCCATATACCGTTCGCCGTACATCACCTCGTACCATTTCCAGTCGATGACAGGTCCGCCTGCCACGGCCACCTTGAATACTTCCGGATAGTTCGTTATAAGGGAAATGGTCATAAAGCCCCCGTAGCTCCAGCCGTGGACGCCTATCCTGTCCGTGTCCACATAGTCAAGACCGGAAAGCATCCTGATTCCTTCCATCTGGTCGGCCATCTCGGCCTGGCCGCACCTGCCGTATATGGCTTTCTCGAATTCGGCGCCGCGGTTCTGTGTCCCCCTGTTGTCCTGGACATAGACGAGATACCCTTTCTGGGCCATCAGCATCTCCCACCTTCTCAGCTCCCCGAGCCAGGTGTTCCTGACCATCTGAGAATGCGGCCCGCCGTAAACATAGACGATGACCGGGTATTTTTTCGCCGGATCGAAATCCAGAGGCTTGATGAGCCTGTAATAATTGTCGTATTTCCCGTCGGCGCTCCTGACCGTGCCGAGGGATATTTCGCAGAACCTGTAGTCGGAAACAGGGTTCGGGGCAACAAGCAGATCGGTGCGCCTGTCCCCGGCAACGCTGCAGAAGTCCACAACCCCCGGCACGTCTATACTGCTGTAGCTGTCGGTAAAATACCGGCAGTCGGGACTGAGACTGATTTCGTGCCATCCGGGGGCGGATGTATGGCGGGTCACCCTGCCTGACCTGATGTCGACGCTGAACAGGTGGTTTTCGACGGGTGAGACCTCCGCCGAAGTGTAGAACACCCTCCTGCCGTCGTTCCCGACATAGGCGACATCCGCATCCGTATCAGTCAGCCTCCTGACATTCCCTGCCGTGTCGCAGAGATAGAGGCTGCGGTAGCCGTCGCGGTTGTCCGTCCTGTAGATGAAGCTGTCGGCGCTTCCCTTCACGAACCATACGGGATCCTGCGGCTCTACATACTTTTCATTGTCCTCGGTCAGAACCGTGCCTGCAAATTCTCCCGTATCCGAGCGGTACATATTTAGTTTCAGATGTTTCTGGCTTCTGTCGAGGACCTGTACAAGAATCAGGCTCCCGTCGGGCGACCAGGAGACGCCGGCCATATACCGGTCATATCCGAAGTCGTCGCAGTCCAGATAGACCGTCCTGTTTTCAGCGAAGTCATAGACCCCGACCCGGACATTCTCGGAAGCCATACCGGCCATAGGGTATTTTATTTCTTCCAAAGAGCCTGTCCTGGAATCGATGTCGAGCAGGGGGAAAGTGCCCACCGCGCTCTCGTCTTTCCGGTAAAAGGCCACTTTCTTCCCCGAGCCGGAAAGGAATATCCCTCCCGTGATCCCGAACTCGTTCCTGCTTACATACTGTCCGAATATGATGTCGTCGTCTTCAGATACCGCTATCGGGTAGACGTTCCCGTAATTGTCGCAGAAATAGAGGCTGTGTCCGAGGGTGAAGGGATGGAAACCGGCCGGATTCAGGGTAAGGTTTCCGGCCCCTTCGGGCAACGTCATCCTGCCGGAAAGCGTTTTGCC
>CASFLY010000005.1 GCA_949295645.1 uncultured Bacteroidales bacterium
CGACATTTGTCGCATGTGAAAGCGAGGAAAAAGATGGAGATTGGGAAGCGATGAAATGGGAAACCAATGTATCAAATATCAATAAAAACAAGATAGAAGTACCCAATGAGGGTGGCGTTTATGTCATTAAATGTACGAATTATAAAAGTTTTTGGATTAATGCGTTGTCTGAAAACGGTGAGTCTCTTCCAATAGATAATGAAGATGAAAAAATAGAAAGAGAGTGGTACTCTATAAAAATAAATGATGGAAACACCATGACTGTTTCGATTCTATCGAATAGTAGTGATGACAATAGAACTTTGAAAATAGGAATTCAAGCAGAAAATGCTTTTGATTCATTTTTGTTTGAGCAAAATAAGAACTAAGATAACTTTTGTATTCCTAGGAATAGCTATAATATTTTAACATGATAAAATTTAAGAGGGAGGACCACACGATTCTCCCTCTTAAATTTTACTATTCAAAGAATAGCAGATATTCCATCTTTCTTCTCAACTTAATGCGCGAAATACTCAATCTTTATGGTGCTGTAAAGAAATATTGAATAAATTAAGCAAAATACATTACCTTTGTTATCGTCTTAAACAATAAGCTAAAACTGAAGTGGAATATTGGAAACGAATTGCATAGAAAAATAGAAGATACCGCCTATATTGTTATCCTAATTGAGTTAATAATCAATAAAAGCGTTAAATCTTCACCCTTTAGAATGTACAATTAAAGACAATGACCATATTTCTGACTTATTACCTATAAAATATTGAGTAATAATCGGTTGTAAATACTATATTTGTTTTTTCCGTGAGGCCGGCCCATAAATTCACACCTGAGACTGCATCAGAGTCTGTACCGGAGTCTGCCCCGGAATCTGTACTTGAGGCAGCCCGGAATCCACACCTTAAACTGCGCCTGAACCGCAATTAGATTTGCGGTGTTTTCGGCTTTTATGTACCTTTACCGGGTTTTAACGAATACAAGATGAAGTATAACAGATTTGCATTTGTCCTGGCATCCGCCTGCCTGCTTGCAGGCTGCGGTGTCACGTCCCGTACCGTTCAGACACACAGCCCTGTATCTTCGGACAAGATGAGCATCCAGGAACAGTACATAGCCCGCTATGCCGACATCGCGGTTTCCGAGAGGAAGCGTTCCGGTGTCCCGGCAAGCATTACTCTTGCACAGGGAATGCTGGAGTCCGCCAACGGTCAGTCGGAGCTGGCCGTGAAGGGGAACAACCATTTCGGCATAAAGTGCCATGACTGGACAGGTGCGAGGATGTACTACGATGACGACAGGAAAGGGGAGTGCTTCCGCAAGTACCGCTCTCCTGAAGCATCCTTCAGGGACCATTCCGATTTCCTGCGTTACCGCGACAGATACAAGTTTCTTTTCGATTTCAACACTACGGACTATGAATCCTGGGCATACGGCCTGAAAAAGGCAGGTTATGCCACTGATCCGGCCTATCCGCAAAAACTGATAAGGCTGATTGAAGACTATGATCTCGACAGGTTCGACAAGGCTTCGTACGTAAGGAAGGATGCCTCCGGAAAAAGAAAAGACAGGGCGCCGTCCGGCAATGTAGATAAGACTGTCCATCCGGACAGGGACAATGCCGTTGCAGCCGATGTGCCTGCCACCCCGGCCGAGGTCGAGACTCCGAAACCGTTGTCCGACCGCCAGGGCAAGGCCCTGCATCTGTCCCTTACCCGTCAGCTCTATTCTCAGAACGGGGTGCCGTTTGTATATTCCGTCCAGGGGGAGACTTATGCGGACATAGCGAAGGCGTACGATCTTTTTCTCGGCGAGATACTGAGGTTCAACGATCTGGATACGGAAACAGAACTCCAGCCCGGAACCGTGGTCTATCTTCAGGCGAAAAAATCCAAGGCTGCGAAACTGGTGGACAAGTATGTGGCTGAGGGAGGGGAGTCGCTGCGTGACATAGCCCAGCGTTTTGCCGTGAAACTGAAGAGCCTGGAGAAATTAAACGGTATAGGGACAGAGTCCGTTCTCTCCGAGGGCGAAATGATAATGCTCAGGAAATGAGGATGGTACCCCCTGTAAAAACGGAAATACGATGAAAAAGACATATATCACAGCCCTTGTCGCTGCCGGAGTGGTCATTTGCGCAGGTATTTTTGCCGGCCTCAGATACTGGTCGGACAGGAAAGCCGCGAATTTCCGGACGGAATATACTCTCTATGTCTATCCGGATACGGATGCGGAGGAAGCCCTCGATTCCATCGCTTCCGGAGCACAGGCAAAAAGACGCGGAAGTCTGAGACGGACAGCCCGCTCCGAGGGGCTTGCGGAGGGTATCAAACCGGGTAAATACGTAATCAGGCCCGACCATTCTGCCGTCTATGCCGTAAGGATGCTCCTGAACGGCTGGCAGACACCGCAGAACCTTACCTTGTCGGGAACCATCAGGTCAAAAGGCAGGCTTGCGGACATGATAAGCCGGCAGATGATGGTCGATTCGGCCGCCGTGGCCGGGGCATTGTCCGACACTGCATTCCTTGCTGCTTACGGCTTCGACCCGGAAACGGTTTTCGCCCTCTTCCTGCCGGATACATACGAAATGTACTGGACGGCTTCACTGGAAGATATTTTCGGCCGGTTCAAAAAGGAATACGATATTTTCTGGACTCCTGAAAGGCTTTCCAAGGCGGAAGACCGGGGATTGACGCGTCTTGAGGTCTCGGTGCTGGCATCCATAGTGAGTGGGGAGACCCTGCAGGCGGAAGAGTACCCGAAAATAGCCGGCGTCTACCTGAACAGGCTGCATCGCGGGATGAAACTGCAGGCTGACCCTACCGTATGTTTCTGCTATGATTACACCCTCGACCGTGTCCTGAAAAAGCATCTGGCCATCGATTCCCCATACAACACCTATAAGTACCGGGGACTTCCTCCGGCTCCCATCAACGTCCCTCCGAAAGCCTGTATCGACGCTGTACTGAGCCCGGACGAGCATGGCTACCTTTATTTCTGCGCCAGTCCCGATTTCGACGGCACCCACCGCTTTGCAGTCACTTACCGCGAACATCTGCGCAACGCCCGCGAATTCCAGCGGGCCCTTTCCCGCCGCATCAACGGCGACGATTGACCCGCCCGCAACGCCGCAATCCTTCGTTTTCATTTTTCAGGGGATTGACCCGCCCGTCAAAACGGGAGGAGAGCAAGGCCGCCAGGGCGACGGCGACGGGAGTTTACTTTCGTAAATGACCGAGCCGGAGACCCGCCCGCAACGCCGCAATCCTTCGGTTTCATTGTTCATGGGATAGCCCCGTCCGTCAAAACGGGAGGAGAGCAAGGCCGCCAGGGCGACGGCGACGGGAGTTTACTTCGGTAAATGACCGAGTCCGGAGACCCGCCCGCAACGCCGCAATCCTCCCGTTTTCACGGACGGGATTAAAGGCTTCCGCCTATAATATCCTGCAACTCATTAGTAATCTCCTGCTGCCTCTGCTTATTGTACTGGATGCGTATCTCGTCCAGCAACTGATTCCCGTTGTCCGTAGCCAGCTGCATGGCCATCAGCCTTGCCGCATGCTCGGCCGCATTGGCATCGAGCATTACTGTATATATCTTCAGAAACAGCACTTTCGGCAGCAGTGTCTCTAAAACCGTATGAACATCGGGCTCGATGATGAAATCGGAGATTCCGTGGTGTTCCTCATTTTCATAGAGGGAGGAATCCAGGGAAACCGGAAGATAGGTTTCGTTGACCGGTATCTGGGTGGAAGTGGACTTGCAGTGCGTATAGACCAGTTCTATCCTGTCTACCTCCTTTGCTGTAAACATATCCATCAGTTTCCGGGCAAAAGCCGTCGCATCTTCATAGGAAGGCTTGTCGGCAAGGCGGGAGTAATCCTCATCGGGGGCGAATCCCATCTTCCTTGCCCCGTCCGCCATTTTCCTCCCGACAGGAAAGACGATGATATCTTCATTCCTCAGCCCGAGTTTCCTGTATTTCTCCACGGTTTCCGACAGATGCCGGACTGCATTCGAATTGAATGCCCCGCAGAGCGAAGAGTTCGATGCGAATGCCACTATCGCAGCTTTTTTAAGCGGACGCACGGATGCGAAGACTTCTCCTTCCGTATCCGTTTCGGCCGAGAGCAGGTCCGAAAGCATGTGGAGGATCTGTCTCTGGTATGGCACGAGATTCCCGATGGCATTCTGGGCCTTGCGCAGCTTCGAGGTCGCCACCATTTTCATCGCCGAAGTGATTTTCAGCGTTCCGTTGATAGAGTTGATCCTGTCCTTTATTTCTTTCAGTGAAGACATCTCGGGCTATTTTCTAAACTGCAGGGCCGTGGCTGCGGCCTCTTTTTCGATGATGGTTTCAATGTTTTTGTCGATCTGTCCTGCCGCGAGCGGATTGAGGACATCCGATTCATGAGAGGCATGCATCCTGCTCAGGAAAGATGACTGGAATTCCTGCACTTTTTCGAGCGGGATATCCTTCATCAGTCCGTGTGTGCCGCAGTAAAGTATCGCGATCTGGTCTCCTACCGGCATAGGGGAATACTGGGGCTGGACAAGCAGGATGTTGTTCTTCCTGCCCTTGTCGATAGCCATAGCCGTCACAGGGTCCATGTCGCTGCTGAATTTCGAGAAGGATTCCAGTTCACGGTACTGTGCCTGGTCGATTTTCAGGGTGCCGGCAACTTTTTTCATACTCTTGATCTGTGCGCTTCCTCCGACCCTCGACACCGAGATTCCCACGTTGATGGCCGGGCGGAAACCCTGGTTGAACAGGTCTGTCCCGAGGAAGATCTGTCCGTCGGTAATGGAGATGACGTTTGTCGGAATATATGCCGAAACGTCTCCGTCCTGCGTCTCGATGATAGGCAGGGCCGTGAGCGAACCTCCGCATTTCACCTTGCCCTTCAGACTTTCAGGCAGGTCGTTCATCTGTTCTGCCACCTCCTGCTGTCCGATGATTTTCGCAGCCCTTTCCAACAGCCTCGAATGCAGATAGAAAATATCTCCCGGATAGGCTTCGCGGCCTGACGGACGACGCAGGATGAGGGATACTTCCCTGTAGGCGACGGCCTGTTTGGACAGGTCGTCGTACACGACAAGCGCGTGCCGTCCCGTGTCCCTGAAGTACTCACCTACGGCAGCTCCGGCAAACGCTGCAAAATACTGGAGGGCGGCCGGATCCGCAGCAGTGGCAGCCACGACTATGGTGTAGTCCATCGCTCCTTTTTCCCGCAGGGTGTTGACGATGTTCGCAATGGTTGAGCCTTTCTGCCCGATAGCCACATAGATGCAGTAGACCGGCTTTCCTGCGAGATAGTTCTCCCTCTGGTTTATGATGGTGTCTATCGCGATGGCCGTCTTTCCTGTCTGGCGGTCTCCGATGATAAGCTCGCGCTGGCCTCTTCCGATAGGGATCATGGCATCTATCGCCTTCAGTCCCGTCTGGAGAGGCTCGGTTACCGGCTGTCTGAAAATGACTCCCGGAGCCTTTCTTTCCAGCGGCATTTCGGTCATCTCTCCTCCGATTTTCCCTCTTCCGTCCAGCGGGTTCCCGAGAGGGTCCACGACTCGTCCCAGCATTTCGTCACTGACGTTGATCGAGGCGATATGCCCTGTCCTGCGCACTGTCATGCCTTCCTTTATCTGGTCGGTCGGACCGAGCAGGACAGCTCCCACATTGTCCTCCTCCAGATTCATCACTACGGCCTTTATCCCGTTTTCGAACTCTAAAAGTTCGTTGGCTTCAGCCTCTTTTATTCCATAGATTCTCGCTACTCCGTCGCTGACCTGAAGGACTTCGCCGACTTCCTCGAACCTGAGTTCGGTATCTATCTCCTTCAGCTGCCGGAGCAGCACATCCGAAATTTCGCTTGGATTTATATTCTGGGACATATTATTGCTGTTTTGTTTTCCTCACACTATTCTCCTGTTCTTTTCTATGAACTGCCTGCGTACCGATTTGAGCTGCGTGGCGGTACTGGCATCCAGCCGGTATCCGTCTATCTCGAAGATGAAACCTCCGATTATCGAAGGGTCGATCCTGTGCTCGAACAGGACAGAGTCGCCTTTCCTCTCCTTGACGATTTTTGATATCCGGCTTTCCAGTTCCGGTGCAGGCACAGCCGTAATCAGGCGGCTGGACTTGATGGCATGCGTTTCGCGGTACTGGTCGATGAAAGACAGGAGCATAAACCGGAACATTTTCATCCTTCTCTTTTTCATGACCAGCCTGATGAAACGCTGCAGCCCTTCCTCCATTTCCTCACCGCCCAACGCCGACACCAGAAGTTCGAATTTCCTGTCGTCCGCTACCGACATGGGGTTGTCTATGATTTCCCTTAGCCGGGCGGAAGCCTTCAGGCTGCCGGACAGTTTCAGAACCTGCCCGTAGACCTTTTCCTCTCTTCCGCTCCCGTCAATGAATTTCAGCAGGGCCGAAGCGTATCTCGATGAAACTATTCCCGTATTCATTTCCATCTGTTTCAATTCCCGGCGGATGCGTCAATTTTAAGCGACTCCTCCACCATTTTTTCGATAAGTTCTTCCTGTTCCCTGTCCGAGGACAGTTTTTTCCTTATCACCTTTTCGGCTACATTCACGGAAAGCAGGGCAACCTGGCTGCGTATCTGGCTGATGGCGCTTTCCTTCTCGGCTTCTATCCGTGTCCTGGCTTCGGCGACTATCTTTGCCGCTTCGTCGCGCGCCTGCTCCTGTGCCTGTCTTATGATATTGGCTCTGGCATCCGCGGCCTCTTTCAGGATCCTGTTCTGTTCCTCCCTCGCTTCGGAGATGATCCGGGCCTGTTCTTTCAGAAGGCTGCCCATCTTCTCATCGGCCTTCTTCGCGAGTCTGAGGGATTCGTCGATATACTTCCTGCGCTTGTCCACCATGGAAGTGATGACAGGGAAGCCCCACTTCGCGAGTACGGCAAGCACGATGAGGAAAATGACGAGCATCCAGAAGAGGAGGCCGCTGTCCGGCATCAGTAGTGACATCTTTTACCTCCCGCCTATGATTAGACAACGGCTATGAAGCATACTATCACCGCAAACATCGCGATACCTTCGATGAGGGCGGCGACGATAAGCATGTTCGTACGGATATTCCCCGACACTTCCGGCTGGCGGGCCATGGATTCCATGGCTGAAGCGCCGATCTTGCCGATTCCTATACCTGCGCCGATGGCTACGAGACCTGCGCCGATAGCCGCGCCTATTTTACCGAGGGATGCACCTGCAGCTGCTTGAAGCAATAATGTTGAAAGTAACATGGTTTTATGATTTTGAAATTGATATTGTTTGTTTTACTGTTCGTTTTCAGTTTCCGTTGCGGGTTCCTGCCTGCTTTCAGCTTCGGGCCTTTCGTGTGCCAGGCTTATGAATACCGCCGAGAGCATCGTGAACACATACGCCTGGATGAATGCCACGAGAAGTTCGAGTATGTCCATGAATATTCCGAAGAATACGGAAACGAATGTCATCGTGCCGTTCAGCGCCGGGCCCAGTTTCACGGTGATGAAAATTATCGAGACGAAACTCAGGATGACGGCATGCCCGGCCATAATGTTGGCGAAAAGCCTTATCATCAGGGCGAAAGGCTTGGTGAATATGCCCAGAAGTTCCGTTATCGGAATGATGGGAAGCGGCACTTTCAGCCACCACGGTACATCCGGCCAGAAAATGTCCTTCCAGTAGTGCCTGTTTGCGAACAGGTTTACCGCAGCAAAGGTGCAGAGCGCAAGGACAAGGGTGACGGCGATGTTGCCCGTGGTGTTTGCCCCTCCCGGGAATATCGGGACTATGCCCATCAGGTTGTTTATCAGTATGAAAAAGAACGCCGTGAGCAGGTACGGGGCAAAACGCGCCCTCTGTTCCTGCGGAACGGTGCTTTTTATGATGTCATTGTCGATGAACGATACTACAGGCTCTATGAGCCCTGCAAGTCCGGTCGGAGCTTCGGACAGGACATCGTGCTTCCTGTACCAGCGGGAGCACCCCAATATTATAATAATCAGGATGACCGCGTTTATCATCAGTCCGGCCACGTTTTTGGTGACCGATATGTCGAGAGGACGGATTTCGTTTCCGGAAGCGTCCTTTTCCACTATTTTGCCTTCGTATTTCCCGCTGTCGGCTATGTACAGGCCCTGATAGGCCCCCTCTTCCAGTTTAGAGGAAAGAAAACAGTGCCACCCTGTGCTGCTGCGGACTATGACCGGCAGGGGAATGGTGATTTCCCTGTGGCCTATTTCCGTAATATGCCAGCCGTATGAGTCCCGGATGTGGCCGAAGAGCAGCTCCTGGATATTCACTTCGCCAGCTTCCGTCCCGCTCCCTGCTGCTTCTGCCTGTTCCTGGTTCCCAGCCTCCACGGCTGTCTCCCCGTCTCCTGTGCTGGTTTCCGCAACGGGCCTGGCGGCAAGGACTGCAGCGGAAAGCGTCAGGGCTGCAGCGAAGGGTATTATGTGTCTTATGGTTCTTCCCGTCATAACATTGGCTCCTAAATATCTGCGCAGACGGTCACGGAGTCGTCGACCACTTCCGCAAACCCGGACCTGACGTGCAGGGACTTTCTGGTCGCGCCTTCCGTGTATTCTATGTCGCCTTCCACAAGCGTTGTGATGATCGGGGCATGGCCTTCCAGTACGGTAAAGGGACCCGCTGCACCGGGAAGCCTTACCTGTCCTACCATGCGTCCGGCTATCTGCGCTCCAGGGGACAGTATTTTCAGAAATATTCCGCCTTTGTGTTTCATCGTCCGTTCTCCCGACTATTTCTTTCTTGCGGATGCAAGCAGGTCCTCGCCTTTCTTTATGGCATCTTCGATGGTTCCCACATTCAGGAACGCCTGTTCAGGAAGATAGTCGACATCTCCGTTCAGGATCATGTTGAATCCTTTGACCGTGTCTTCGATGGAGACCATCACGCCGGGCACTCCCGTGAACTGTTCGGCCACAGCGAAAGGCTGCGACAGGAAACGCTGCACCCGGCGGGCCCTGTTGACCGTCAGCTTGTCTTCGTC
The DNA here is from genome assembly GCA_949295645.1 of uncultured Bacteroidales bacterium. Classification (GTDB taxonomy): domain Bacteria; phylum Bacteroidota; class Bacteroidia; order Bacteroidales; family UBA932; genus Cryptobacteroides. The sequence continues at coordinate 9,022 of CASFLY010000005.1, forward strand.
GGAAAGTTCGTCCATACCGAGGATGGAAATGATGTCCTGAAGCTCCTTGTTCCTCTGAAGAATCTGCTTTACCCTCTGCGCCGTCTCGTAATGCTCCTTGCCTACGATGTTGGGGTCGAGGATGCGGGAAGTGGACTCGAGAGGGTCCACGGCCGGGTAAATTCCGAGTTCGGTGATTTTCCTGCTTAGTACCGTAGTGGCATCCAGATGTGTGAAAGTAGTGGCCGGAGCCGGGTCTGTAAGGTCATCTGCCGGCACATAGACTGCCTGCACGGATGTGATGGAGCCGTTCTTCGTGGATGTGATGCGTTCCTGCATCTGTCCCATTTCCGTGGCCAGGGTCGGCTGGTATCCTACGGCGGACGGCATACGTCCTAAAAGTGCGGATACTTCCGAACCCGCCTGCGTGAAACGGAAGATGTTGTCTATGAAGAAAAGGATGTCTTTCGGCCCGTCCGAACCGGCACTGTCCCTGAACGACTCGGCGAGGGTAAGCCCCGAAAGCGCCACTGAAGAACGTGCTCCCGGCGGTTCGTTCATCTGGCCGAACACCATGGCGACCTGCGATTTCGGAAGTTCTGCCGGATCCACCTTGGACAGATCCCAGTGGCCTTCCTCCATGCTTTTGAGGAATTCGTCGCCGTATCTGATGACTCCGGACTCTATCATTTCCCTCAGGAGGTCGTTCCCTTCGCGGGTACGCTCTCCGACTCCGGCAAACACGGAGAATCCGTTGTGCTTCTTTGCGATATTGTTTATCAGTTCCTTGATCAGAACCGTCTTGCCGACTCCGGCACCTCCGAAAAGTCCGATTTTCCCGCCTTTAAGGTACGGTTCGAGCAGGTCGATGACCTTGATTCCCGTAAACAGGACTTCCTGCGTGGTGGTAAGATCTTCGAATTTCGGGGGTTCCCTGTGTATCGGAAGGGCGCCCTCCCTGTCAAGACTGCCCAGACCGTCTATGCAGTCTCCCGTGACATTCATCACGCGGCCCCGGATCTGGGCGCCTGTCGGCATCGTGATCGGAGAGAATGTGTTGGTGGCTTCCATCCCTCTTTTCAGGCCGTCCGTGCTGTCCATGGCCACCGTCCTGACCGTATCTTCCCCGATGTGCTGCTGGACTTCCAGAATGAGATTCCTTCCGTCCTGTTTCCTGATGACCAAAGCGTCATGAATGCGTGGCAGTTCCCTGGCCACATCTTCTCCGGATATGTCGAAGTGTACATCGACCACCGGTCCTATCACCTGTGAAATATGTCCTGTCAAACCTGGCATTTCAGTATCTGATTTTATGAATTCGCGCCAAACGTGAAAAATCCGTGCCAGAAAAGCCAGTGTGAAAAAAGAAAAATTGCTTCCCGGCAGACAAATTTTGCCTAAAGGTACGATTAAAATCCGAATCTTGTTCCTTTAGGCAAAAGTAATTTTCACCGGCAGATATCCAAATCGTCATACTGTGCCCGTGCGTGACGGACTGAATCTCCCTTGCGCAGTCTGTTTGCGCAGTGCGCTACAGCCCGAGTTCCAGTTGGAAGCGCAGCGACCACCGGTCGTCGAGAGGGGAGTGAACCGGCAGGTCGCGGTAGTTGTAGGAAAGGTCCAGCTGTACTTTCAGACTGTGGCCGATGATGTAGCGCGTGCAGCCGATCGTAGCCTGGTTCCAGAGCCTGTATCCGACAAGCGGCTGTACCGCGCGGTCAGGCATCATCGTCGAGTTTCTCAGGGCTATTTCCCA
>CASFLY010000006.1 GCA_949295645.1 uncultured Bacteroidales bacterium
CTTTCTTGTCTATATCCTCCCCCTTGAACAGGAATGCCGCCAGGATGTCGCGCAGTTTTGTCCGGATGTCCCCTACCGCTATCCTGTCAAGCGTCCCGTATACGGTATCCTCCTTGTCCAGTATGTCTTCCTGGTTCTGGGCATAATATCCGATGCTGACATTGTGCCCTGTCCTGGCCTCCCCGGCAAGCGGTGCCAGCTCTCCCGTTATCGCACGCATAAGCGTGGTCTTTCCCTCGCCGTTGCGCCCTACCAGGGCCACCTTTTCGCCGCGTCTGACTTCGATATTCCCGCCGCTGAACACGACCTTGTCCCCGCTTCCGTCATCCTTGGGATAGCCCAGAGACAGGTCGACGGCCTTGAACACGACATCTCCAGATCTGGGTGCCGGAGGGAATTTCACCGCCAGCGCGGAATTGTCCTCCACGTCCACGTCTATCCTTTCGAGCTTGTCCAGCTGCTTAATACGGGACTGTACCTGGTTAGATTTGGTGGGTTTGTAGCGGAACCTTTCGATGAACTCTTCCGTCTTTTCTATCATCCTCTGCTGGTTCTCGTACGCCGCCCTCTGTTGTGCCAGTCGTTCCTTGCGGAGTTCGAGATACCTGCTGTAGGGCACCTTGTAGTCGTGGATATGCCCCAACATTATTTCGACCGTCCTGTTTGTGATGTTGTCGAGAAACTTCCTGTCATGCGAAATCAGTACGAGCGAGCCTTTATAGGCTTTCAGATAGTCTTCCAGCCATTCGATGGACTCGATGTCGAGGTGGTTCGTAGGCTCGTCCAAAAGAAGGACGTCGGGCTTCGAAAGCAGGATCTTCGCAAGCTCTATGCGCATGTTCCATCCCTGGCTGAATGTTTCAGTAGGGCGCGACAGTTCTTCCTGCCTGAACCCGAGACCGAGCAGGGTTTTCCCCGCAGCGACTTCCGGGGACACGTCCCTGGTGTAGGAAAGGCGGTCATTGACATCGTTCATCCTCTCTATGAGCCTGCGGTATTCGTCAGAGTCGTAATCGGTCCGCAACGAGAGCTGTTCCATAAGGGAATCGAGCTCTTTTTCCAGACTGAAGAGTCCGGAAAATGCGGTCATTGCCTCCTCGATGACGCTTTTGCCCTTATGGTGCTCCATAATCTGGGGCAGATAGCCGATACGCAGATCCGACGGCATCTCGATTTTCCCGGATGTGGGCTTCTGGAGGCCGCAAATCAGCTTGAGGATGGTAGACTTCCCCGCCCCGTTCTTGCCGGTGAGACCGATCTTGTCGTTCTCGCTGACATGGAAACTGATATTGTCGAGCAGTGTGAAGCCTCCGTAGGCGACTGTCAATGAATTTATCGAAATCATAAGGTATAGCCTTATTCGTCAATATGGGCCGCTATCAGATCCGACAGGTTTTGCGGGCAGCGTACCGGATGACGCGTGACGGCATCGATGAAGCCGAGGACGACTTTCCCCGTGCACAGCAGCACCCCGTCCTGGTTGAAGATTTCAGAGTTCACCACAAGCTTGGCCATCGGGACCTTGTCGATACTCGAGACGATCCTTACGGTATCGCCCATTCTGGCCGGGGTTCTGTAGCGGGCTTCCACCGATACGATCGGCAGCATCACCCCTTCTTTTTCAATGACTTCTATCGGCAGTCCGTATTTTTTCATCATGTCTGACCTCCCGCACTCGAAATACCTTACGTAATTCGAATGGTGGACGATCCCCATCTGGTCCGTCTCGTAATACCGTACCGCCAGTTCCAGTTCAGATCTCATTTTTCCTTCCTTTTTGTTTTCCTGCTCGCGCCGTTACTTCCGCAATGCTTCGAGCGATGCTTTGGCAGCCTCGATCTTTGCGAGGGAATCTGCCTCCTTTTTCCTTTCCGTCGCCACGACTTTCTCCGGAGCCCCGGAAACGAACTTCTCGTTCGAAAGCTTCTTTCTGACGCTCTCCAGGAATTTCTCCTGGTATTCTATCACAGCCTCCAGCTTCGCGATTTCCTCCTCCACGTTCACCATCCCCGTAAGCGGCACGAACATCTCGAAAGTCTTTACCATAAACGTTACGCCTGAAGCGGTATCCCCCGATGTCGCGACGGCTTCCACCTTCACGTTGCCCAGCTTTTCTATTACCGGGGCCGTCTCCATCGGGAAACCCTCCCTGACCTTGAGTTCGAGAGTCTCCCTGGGGGATATGTTTTTCTGCTGGCGGATGTTCCTGATTCCAGCCACAGCCTCGCAAGCGTTCCCGAAGGCTTCGATAAAGCCTTCATCATAGTCTCCGGCGACCGGATAGCGCTGCAGCATAATGGTTTCCCCGTCCTTTCTCGCGGACATTGCCTGCCAGATTTCCTCGGTAATGAACGGCATCACAGGGTGTATCATCTTCAGCAGGGCTTCGAAGTATCCGTAAGTGGCCTCTACCGTGGCCTTGTCGATGCAGGTGTTGTAGGCAGGCTTCACCGCTTCGAGATACCAGGAGCAGAAATCATCCCAGAAGAACTTGTAGATAGCCATCAGGGCATCCGAAATCCTGAATTTGGAGAAATGGTCTTCCACCTGTACGAGCACCTGGTTCAACTTGTGTCCGAACCATCTGACCGCCACGGCGGAAGCCTCATTCTGAACGGCATTCCCGTCCGTTTTCCAGCCGGTGATGAGCCTGAAAGCATTCCATATCTTGTTGCAGAAGTTTCTCCCCTGCTCTATCTGCGCCTCGTCGTAAAGGATGTCGTTCCCGGCAGAGCTGCAGAGCAGCATCCCCAGCCTTACGGCATCGGCTCCGTATTTTCCGATAAGGTCGAGCGGGTCCGGCGAGTTCCCGAGCGTCTTGGACATCTTCCTTCCGAGCTTGTCGCGGACGATTCCGGTCAGGTACACGTTCCGGAACGGGATATCCTTCATGAATTCATTCCCGGCCATAATCATCCTGGCCACCCAGAAGAAAAGGATGTCCGGTCCGGTCACGAGGTCGCTCGTAGGGTAATAGTATGCGAGATCCCTGTTCGGGGTATGTTCGGGATGTCCCGGCTTGCCCGTGTCGAATACCGAAATCGGCCACAGCCACGAAGAGAACCAGGTGTCGAGGACATCCTCGTCC
>CASFLY010000007.1 GCA_949295645.1 uncultured Bacteroidales bacterium
AGCCCTTTTCCGATACAGCGGAGGCGACGCCCGCAAGCTCCTGAACATCCTGGATCTGATAGTTTCGACCTTCAGCGGGGACGAGACGGTCAGGATAGACAATGAAACTGTGGTGTCGCGGCTTCAGAAAAACCTTTCCGCCTACGACAAGGGCGGGGAAATGCACTACGACATCATCTCCGCATTCATAAAAAGTGTCAGGGGCTCGGACCCGAACGCGGCCCTGTACTGGATGGCCCGCATGCTGAACGGAGGGGAAGACCCGCTTTTCATAGCACGGAGGATGTGTATCCTTGCCGCGGAAGACATAGGGCTTGCGAACCCTAACGCCCTTCTCCTGGCCAATGCCTGTTTCCAGACCGTCCACAACATAGGGATGCCCGAGGCTCGGATCCCTCTTGCCGAGACCGCCGTCTACCTGGCCTCCTCTCCCAAGAGCAATTCCGCATACCTGGCCATCGGCAAGGCTCTCGAACTGGCCGGAAAGACTCAGGACGCCCCTGTCCCGCTGCACCTGAGAAACGCGCCTACGTCCCTTATGGAAGAACTCGGCTACAGCGACGGATACAAATACGCCCACGATTACCCGGGGCACTGGACAGATCTGGAATTCATGCCGGAATCCCTCTCGGGCACCACACTCTACGAACCGGCCGACAACAGACGGGAAGCCGAGGCCTCCGAACGACTTTCGCGCCTGTGGCCCAAGTATTACGGAAAATAAACGGAAAATATGGCTGACAACTATCTGGAAGAGAAATACGAACAGCTCCTGAAAAGGAAAAGGTCTGAACATGAGGCGAAATGCCGCATCTGGAAAAAGCGTCTGGACGCTTACAGGAAGAAAATAGAAGAGGAAAATAAGGCCGGGGAGAAAAATTTTTGAAAAAATTTCAATATTTATAATTTCAGACCCTGGTTTTAATCGGGTTTCAAATTGTAAGCTATTTTCCGTCTCCGGAAAAAACGGTTAATCGTTTGCCGGAGTAAAGAGCAAAATCTGTTTCGGGAGACGCAGGCCGCATCCCGTTTCCGCTCTTGCAATTATGGTTTCGATTTATTTATTTTGTAGAAAAGCGCGGCTGTCCTTTCCGCCTGAAACGGGGCCGTCGGTGCTTTCGGACGTATTTAATGTGAATATTTTCTGTAATTTAATATTTTAATACTATGGAACATTTTGCTCAGAAGTATGTAGATGATTTCATGGCCGGGATCATAGCAAGGAACCCGGGTGAAAAGGAATTTCATCAGGCAGTAAGAGAGGTAGTGGAAAGTCTTGCACCCTATATCGTAGAGCATCCTTACCTTATCGAAATGAAGGTTCTGGAGCGTATCGCAGAGCCGGAACGCGTCGTTATGTTCAGGGTTCCCTGGGTCAACGATGAAGGGGAAGTGGAAATCAACCGCGGCTACAGGGTGCAGATGAACAGCGCCATCGGGCCTTACAAGGGAGGTATCCGTTTCCATCCGAGCGTAAACCTCAGCATTATGAAGTTCCTCGCCTTCGAGCAGACATTCAAGAACAGCCTTACCACACTTCCGATGGGCGGTGCGAAAGGAGGTTCGGACTTCAACCCTAAAGGCAAGTCGGACAATGAGGTGATGCGTTTCTGCCAGAGCTTCATGACAGAGCTCCAGCGCCACATCGGCCAGGATACGGACGTTCCTGCAGGGGATATCGGAGTCGGCGGACGCGAGGTCGGCTTTATGTTCGGCCAGTACAAGAGACTCCGCAATGAATTCACGGGCACCCTTACCGGGAAAGGACTGAACTGGGGAGGAAGCCCTCTCCGTCCAGAGGCTACCGGATACGGCACCTGCTATTTCGCATCGGCAATGCTCGCCACCAAGGGCGACAGCTTCCAGGGCAAGACCGTCTGCATCTCCGGTTCGGGAAATGTGGCACAGTACGCTGCTGAAAAGGCTCTCCAGCTCGGTGCAAAAGTCGTGACGCTTTCGGACTCCAACGGATTCATCTACGATCCGGACGGAATCGACAGGGAGAAGCTCGACTACGTAATGGAACTGAAAAATGTCGTCAGGGGTCGTATCAAGGAATATGCTGTCAAATATCCGACTGCAAAGTACTTCGAGAACGAACGTCCGTGGGGCATCAAGTGCGACATCGCCATGCCTTGCGCCACCCAGAACGAACTGAACGGGGAACAGGCGCAGATGCTTGTGGACAACGGCTGTATCTGCGTTGCGGAAGGAGCGAACATGCCTTCTACTCCGGAGGCTATCGAAGTGTTCCAGAAAGCGAAGATCCTCTATTCTCCGGGCAAGGCTTCGAACGCCGGAGGCGTGGCTACGTCCGGTCTCGAGATGACACAGAACTCCATCAGGCTCAAATGGACTCCTGAGGAAGTGGATCAGAAGCTCCATCAGATTATGGAAGACATCCACGCGGCCTGCGTGAAGTACGGGACAGAGCCAGACGGGTATGTCAACTACGTAAAAGGCGCAAACATCGCCGGGTTCATCAAGGTAGCCGATGCGATGCTGTCCCAGGGTGTCATCTGAAACATCCTGCTTTGATTTCAAGAAAGGTGACCCAAAAGGTGTGCGGAAAGCGCCCTTTTGGGTTGCTGTTTTTATCCGAATTTGTAAATTTGCACATTAATTCCATCCACATAAAAAGACACGAAATGAAATTAAGACTTCTGCTGGCCGTATCGGCCATCTCAGTTTTGCCTGCTGCGGC
>CASFLY010000008.1 GCA_949295645.1 uncultured Bacteroidales bacterium
CGGCAGGCCGACTCCACCGCAACGGTTGAAAAATCCGATGGGGCCGGGCGGTACGGGCAGGCCGAGAAGTACGTAGCGGTCGGAAAAACTTGTGCGCGACGGTTTCTGCGAAAACGGCCTTGCAGGCGGCTGTAGAGCTGATTTTCGAAACATCTCTGCGCACAAGTCGCCTCCGGGAAGCCGACATGTGCGCAGGCTCTTGACGCAAATGCTTGTCAACCAGCGACTTCCTCAAGGGTTGCGCGCACAAGTTTTCAGAGCATCTCCTTGATATTGTTCGCTTCAAGATGCATCACCCTTCCGAGCTGCTTGAAACTTGTGCCAAACATTGACCTCAACTGTTTACATACCTTGATTTTCTGTGAATAGCCCAGCATTTTTATTGATGTGGTTCCGAACATTTCAAGACAGATTCCGACGGCTTCCTTGATGAGTTCCGCATCGCTCAGCCATACACTATGCCGCATTGTCAGGTTGACTTCCGTTTCTTTGGCGGCAGAAATGTAATACAGAAATCTTTTGACGGAAGAAAACAACTTCTCGACTTCCGCAACCTCGACGTAATTTTCAGACAATATCATCCCGTCTTCATCCACCGTCCAGCATGAGGGATATTCCGGATTACGCTTGAAGTAACTTCTTTTTTCCGTAAATGATAAATCTGCAATTTTCCTGCGGCCTGGACCGTTTGTCAATCCGTGACGTCTGAAGCAGCATGAGGCGGAACTCCAGCGGTAGTCCTGTGGTAGATAGTTGACTCCCGCCGCAATAGGATTCCGTAATACGTAGGCGATTACGGTCAGAAGATTGTTGATGCTGTCAACCTTGATGATTCCTGGAATCATTGTCTCCGAAAGATTTCTTTTCCTGTTCTTGTTCAGGAAAGAGAGCAGGTCCCGCTTGTAATTCCTTATGAACAGATTGCATCTGTCCCTCGGCCCTCCGATGACGAAGTGCACGTGATTGTCCATAAGACAGAAAGCCAGCAATTTAGTTCCTGTGGCCTTAAGACATCTCGGAACCAGATTCATTCCGTAGACGAAATCCGCATTGTCGCGGAACAGCACATCCGTCTCCAGTCCTTTCGTGAATGCGTGATAGTATTCCATAGAGTAAGTTTTGATGTTATATTTCGGTGCAAGATGACAAGAAAAATTTATCTTTCAAAGTGTCCGGAGAAGAACTCCTTTTTCAGGTGGAGAATTACAGTTCGATTCGCGGTTTGGTTTCAACCGGGCAGAACCGGCTTTGACGATGGCTTCGGAGCGGTTATTCCCGTGTGTTCAGCCGGCATTGCACTGCAGGTCTGGGCCGGGGAAGTCTGGTCCGCCATTCTGTTTCCATCCTGCCGCTGCGGCTGGAGCCCGGCCGCTGTAGTCGATGATGTTCGTTGAGGTGGATTTGCCACTCGCCACCCTGCCGCTGCTCTGCTGTTACTCTGCCATCATCCTACGTCATCCCGCTGCGATCGGAACCCGGCCGGCCGACTCCGTCTCAGCGGTTGAAAATCCGATGGGGCCGGGCTGTCCGGGGTGGTTCGGGCAGACCGAGTAGTACGCAGCGGATGAAAAATCCGATGGGCTGGGCAGACCGAGCAGTACACAGCGGTCGGAAAAACTTGTGCGCGGCGGTTTCTGCGAAAACGGCCGTACGGGCGGCTGCAAAGGCGATTTTCGGAACAGCCCTTCTCTCAAGTCACCTCCGGGAAGCCGACATGTGCGTAGGCTTTTGATGCAAATGCTTGTCAACCAGAGACTTCCCCGAGAAGCGGGCGCGCAAGTTTTCAGAACATCTATCGGATGATACCAGCGGGAATTTTCTTGACGGCAAGTTTTATTTTCTGTAAGTTTGTACAGGATAAACGAACCCTGATGTATAAGCGGACGGAAAATATTGTTGAATTGGACGATGCGCTGAGTTTTACGGGCCCTTTGTCTTTCAACATGATGTTCAAGCCTGCCGGTTCTCTGTGCAACCTCGACTGCCGATACTGCTATTATCTCGACAAGTCGGAGATCTATGGAGGGAGAGAACCCCGCATGAGTCTGGAAATGCTCGAGAAGGCCGTCAAGTCCTATATCGAGGCCAACGAAAATGATGAGGTCATGTTCAATTGGCACGGCGGCGAACCTCTTATAATGGGAATCGATTTCTATAGGAAAGCTGTTGAATTCGAGAAGAAATATGCTGCAGGCAAGACGGTGTACAACACTGTCCAGACCAACGGTGTCCTGCTCGATAGGGAGTGGGCGGATTTCTTCAGGGAAAACGGTTTCCTTGTCGGCGTCTCCATAGACGGGCCGGAGGAAATACATGACAGATACCGGAAAGACAAAGGAGGCGGCTCCGTTTTCGGCAAGGTTGTCAGGGGAATAGAATGTCTTAAGGACGGCGGCGTACCTTTCAATACGATGACAACCATAAACCGGGCGAGTGAAGGAAAAGGGAAAGAGATATATCGCTTCCTGAAATCACTGGGCAGCCGGTACATGCAGTTCATGCCCGTTATGGAGCATGTAAAATACAGCACCGACTCCAAAGGCAGGCCTATAAAGGGCCGGAGGCCTTGGATTGTCGATCCGATGGAGGATGGGGCTATGATGGCTCCATGGTCCGTCAGCTCCATAGGGTTCGGAAAAGTGATGTGCGATATATTCGATCTCTGGGTGAGAGCGGATGTGGGCAGCGTATTCGTCGGATTGTTCGACGCGACTCTGGCCAACTGGTGCGGCATCCGTCCGGGAACATGTATATATGACCGCACATGCGGGGGCAATTCCGTTATGGAACACAACGGTGACATATATCCGTGCGACCACTTCGTCTATCCCGGCTATCTTCTCGGCAACATCATGACCGGCAGCCTGCGGGAAATCATGAGGTCGGGAAAACAGATGAAATTCGGTATGGACAAGCGTGCGGCCCTTCCGTACAAGTGCAGGAAATGCAAATATCTGTTTGCATGCAACGGAGAGTGCCCCAAGCATAGATTCAACCGTACGGACCATGCGGAGACCGGTCTTAACGCCTTGTGTGAAGGTTATTATATGTTCTTCGAGCACGTCTCGCCATATATGGACAAGATGGCGGAATTCATCAGCGCATCGAAACCGGCGGCCCTTGTCATGCAGTGGGCGCGTATCATGAAGGCCTAGTCACTTGCGTATCATCATCTTTTCTTTGGCATATTTCGGCAGTATCCCGAAATGTTTCTTGAAGGCTCTGGTGAAATAAGATGCTGTCGAGAATCCGGTTCTGTCCGCAACTTCCGACACCGAATACCCTTTCTTCAGCATCTGCAGGGCGGCGTTCATCCTGTAGATATTGAAAAATGCGTTTGGAGTATGGTCGGTCAGCCCTTTTATCTTATAGTGGAGCTTGGACCTTGACATGTTGAGGCGGCCCGCGAGCGCGTTCATGTCAAAGTCAGGATTGTCGAGTTCTTTCTCGAACGAGGAGTATATGCTCTCGAGCAGGCGGATATCCTGGTACCCGAGGAGCTTGTCGTCTATGTTCAGCGTGGAGGTGCTGCCGAGAATCGAACTCTTCAGTATATTCCTGTTTTTTATCAGGGATTTGATTTCCGCCAGGAGGTCGGACGGTTCGAAAGGTTTGGAAATATAGGCGTCCGCCCCGATTTCCAGGCCTCTTACCTTGCTGTCGATGGAGTCTACTCCGGTCACGAGTATTACAGGGATATGGCATGTCACGATATTGTTCTTTATTCTGCTGCACAGTTCGATTCCGTTCATGCCCGGCATGGCCACATCGCTTATGATGACGTCGGGAATATAGTCTGATTTTATCAGCTCAAGCGCCTTCATCGGGTCATTGCAGGACTTTACATTATAAGCAGGTTCGAGAAGCGCGGAAATGTAATCCAGCATCTGGGGGTTGTCGTCGATAAGAAGTATCTTGGACAGGTTGGAACGGTCGGTGCCGGTCAGTCCTCCTTCCGGCCGATTGCTGGCGGTGCCCTGCCCTTGCGGCGTACAGGGGATGTCGCTGATGAAATCCTGGGGGTTGAATTCCGTTTCGTCCAGGGGCAGTGTCAGGATGAACGCGACTCCCTTGTCGGATCCGATATTTTCCGCTGTCAGGGTTCCATGCATTATTCTTGCGAGATTCCTGGCGTAGTTCAGTCCGACGCCGGTGCTTACCCACCCTATCTGATTGTCTGCCTTATGGTGCTTGATTGTCCTGAAACGCTCGAAGATCTGCTCTTTCTCGTCGTCCGTCAGAGTCGGCCCGTTGTTGCTTACCGAAATGTTCAGCATCGACCCTGACCTGGACGCCTTGACCTGAATGATTCCTTCTTCGGAATCAGCATGCTTTACGGCGTTGGAGAATAGATTGGTCATGATGCTGTCGAATTTGTCGACGTCCAGAGGCAGGATGATATCATCTTCCGGGATGATAAGCTCCACTTCCGTGTCGACTGTGGAGGCGGTGATTCTGAGGTCTTCCACCAGCATGGCTAGGTGGGGTGTCAGCCTGTATTTCCGGATGACTTCAAGGGGTACGGTTGAATACTCGAATCTTTTGTAGTCCAGAAGCTGGCTCATGAGCTTGAGCATTCTGTTCGTGCTGTTCCGCATCATTCTTAGGAACTTGCGGTCGGATTCCTCCAGCCCGTCCTTTTTCTCGAAACTGGAGATGGGCCCGGCTATCATGGTGAGCGGCGAACGCAGTTCATGGACAAGATTGACGACAAAGTCGTTGTATTGTCTGTTGTATTCGATTTCCTCTTCTTTTTCCTTCTTCGCCTGTTCCAGCGAGCGCTTGGCGTTTACTGAACGCTGTCTGAACGTAATCAGGACTGCTGCCAGAAGCATAGCGGCTATCGTATACAGGCTTATCGCAGCCTGCGATAGAAAATACGGCCTCTTCACGATGAATTCCAGGCCGGCCTGCTTTCCTATTTCGCCATAAGGTGCCAGCTCTTCAATGAGGAGAGTGTGCCGGCCGTATGGGAGTTTTGAAAAGAAGATGGAATTTTCGTTGCCTATTTCAGTCCACTTGCCGCCTCTGTTGTCAAGTGTGTATCTGTACATTGGCGTGTACTTGGAATGGCGGGACGATGAAAAGGATATTGAAACATTGCGCTGATTGTGGGTCAGATGTATTTCGCCGCATTCCCATATAGGCTTTTCCATGCACGAAGAATCTGCGGGGGAGACATTCAGCCCATTTACCTTGAGCCCCTCAAAGGTAAGCGGATACCGGTCTATGGACGAATCCAGGGAAGGATCGCACAATGTTATCCCGTGCGTGCCTCCGAATACGATTATACCGTTGCTCAGCATGCACGATGCCCGCAATGAATATTTGCCCGGGAAATACGAGTCCGATATTCCGTACATTATGTTGAGCCCCTGCTTCAGGTCATATTGGTTCAGTCCGTATTGTGTCCCTATCCACGCGTCGCCGCTGTTGTCAATCTCGATTGATTCGATGGCTGAACAGGACAGCGATTCAATCTTCACCGCCTCGTGGGTGTCCAATGAGTATAGATATAGCCCATAGTCGAGCGTCCCCAAGGCCAGGATTCCGGGACGTATCTCCTTTATGACCTGTATATGGTACATCTCTCCGAGAACGTCCCTGTATGGCAGCCTTGAGACGTGCATCGTGGACGGATCCAGAATATAAAGGTCGTCCCTGAACGCAGATATTGCCATTGTCCCGTCCGATAGCGGGGCGATGTCGTATATCCTGGTTCTGCTAACCTTGACGCTGTCGCATGAAGATTGGCTTATGTTGTATATGTGCCCGTCGGAAGTTCCGGCAAGGACTTGGGCCTTGTCGCCGTAAGGTATGATTCTGACTATGGTGCCTGATGTCTTCCAGGAACTGATGACGGCGAGTCCGGAGTTCTCGGCCCTGGCGTGGACGAGTTTGTCCTCGTATCCTATCCAGATGGAGTCGTCGCGCCTGTCGTATGCGAACTGGTTTGCCCTGGATGTACCCGGTCCGCCCGTATCGATGAGCCGCGTTTCCATGTTCGAATCAGTATGTATTATGTCGCCGTTCCGTGTCAGAATCCATAGTCTGTCATCATTGTCCCGGTCAACGTCCATGACGTTCAGGTTTGAGCAGTTTCTCCTGAGCGCGGGTATTGGATTGATTGGCTCCGCCGCAGGACATAATACGTATCCGGAACTCGAAGACCCGACCCATAGATTTCCGCAGCTGTCAATATAGAAGCATGTCGGATGAAAGTCCGGGAGCTCATACGGAAATTTAGGGTCGTCACTCATAATGGTGATGCCGTCCGAAGGGTAATAAAACGCCGCGACGTCATGGAAATTGAAGATAATGACATCTCCGCAGGGAAAGATTCCTTCAATCTCTTTCCCGGAGCAGAGCCCGGAGATTGTTCCGGGAGCGCCGACCTCGATTCCCGCCCGTTTCAGGTCCCTTGCTGCAAGTCTGCCTCCGCCATAAATCCACAGCAGTCCGCTCCTGTCTTCCGATATGGCTGCAATGTCCTCGAAACCATGCTTCAATTCCTGAATGATGCGTCTTTGTGAAAGGTCAAACTCATATAGTTTCGAGTCGTCGACCAGCCAGAAACGGTCATCGTCCCCTTTGGCGATGAACCGGGCGGCCGGGAGCTGTTTCCCTTCATCGGAGTATATTACATCCAGCCTGTCGCTGTCCTGCGACAGCAGCATGGAGACTCCGTAGGAAGTAAGCATTATCAGATGTCCGTCCTCGGTCTCGATGAGCTGCCTGGCCGCAAGCCTCTCTATGTTGTGAAAGGGTCTGTAGAAATCGTCGTTTTCGGTATATAGGCAGATTCCTGAAATCGTGACGGCCCACATCCTGCCCCTGGAATCCACGAACAGGTCGTTTATGTTGGAGTTGGAGATGCTCCTTTCTTTCAGGGGATCGTAGAGATAGTGGTAGAATTCAGGATATGCCAGCCGGTTGAGGCCTCGTTCCGTACCGATCCACAGCGCTCCACGGGAGTCTTCGGCGAAACATTTGACGTTCAGGTCCGACAGGGAAGAGGATACCTCGAATACCGTTCCGGAACTTTTCATCCCCGTTTCTGCGCATGAGGAAATCACCATTGTGCTCAAGGCTATGACAAGAAGTTGTGCTGCTATAGTTTTCATGGGTCGATTGGTTAATAGTGACATTTGTAAAATAATGACATTTTTTCTAAAAAATGTAAAATTTTGATGTGTAAAATGAGAATATATTTGGATAAACACTAATCACTTTTAACCTTATGCAAAAACCGAACATCAGGACAATCATCATCGCTTCGGTGTCCTTGCTTCTGCCTGCCATGGCACTGCAGGCCCAGAACCTATCAATATCCGGAGTGGTGACAGATGAAACCGGCTCACCTGTAATAGGAGCCGGTATTATTGTAAAAGGAACTACTGTCGGGGCGGCTACTGACATTGACGGTAAATTCGCCCTGTCGGATGTCCCCGCAGACGGCACTCTGACAGTCTCTTCCATCGGATACGATCCGCTGGAAATTGAAGTGAACGGAAAGACCAGCTTCAATATCACTCTTTACACGGACAGCGAGATGCTCGAGGAGGTCATAATGGTCGGATACGGAACCCAGAAGAAATCTGATGTGACGGGTTCCATATCTTCAGTGACCGCCGAGTCCATGGAGAACCGCTCGGTGTCGGATGTGGGGCAGGCCCTGCAGGGAAAAGTCGCCGGACTGCAGATTCTGTCGACTTCCGGCGCTCCCGGAGCCAGCACCTCTTTCCGTATCAGAGGATATTCCTCCAACGGGTCTTCGGAGCCGCTCTATATAGTGGACGGCCTTAAAGTCACGTCTATAGACTATCTGGATACGGAAAGCATAGACCAGATCGAGGTCTTGAAAGATGCGGCGTCAGCTGCCATATATGGAGCGGAGGCCGGTAACGGAGTCGTAATCATATCCACCAAGACGGCGAAGAACGGGGACGGCAGGCTGTTCTACAATTTCCAGCATTCGTGGCAGAACATAGCAGGTTTCCCGGACGTGATGAATGCCGAGGAGTATCTTGAATACCAGGACCTGATCGGCAATACATCCGTAAGGTCGAACTGGGACGGCGTCACGGACACGAACTGGGCGGACGAAATCTTCGAGACAGGACTGATGACACGTCATACCCTGGGTTTTCAGGGAGGAAACGACAAGGCCTCCTTGTTCGTATCCCTGTCATACAACTCGCATGACGGAATAGTGATATCCGACAAGGACACCTTCAAGCGCCTTACGGGACAGATCAACGCCAGCTACAAGATAAAGAAATGGTTGCAGGTGCAGTCGAACGTCTCCTTCGAGAAGGCGACCACGAAAATGGTACGCCATTCAAGCGAGTCCGGCTCAGCCATTTCGTCCGTCCTCATGCATGACCCCATCACGCCTGTGGTTTTCGATATGGACAATCTCCCTGCGGTGGTGGCGTCCAGATATGAAGAGGGCAAACCTTATCTCACGGATGCCGCCGGGAACATCTACGGAGTCTCGCTTGTCTGCGAGTCGCAGAACTACAATCCTCTGATCGACATCGCCCAGTCTGACGACCGCTCGGAGAGGGTCAACGTCAACGGCACGCTGCAGGCTATGCTCACTCCCTTCAAGAACTTTATCTTCACGTCCAGACTGGGCTACAGAATTGGCAGCGTATACGAGTCCTCGTATCTGTATCCGTTCTATGTCAATGAACTCAGGAGCCAGTCCAGCGAATATCTGTCAGGAGGCTCACGTCAGTCATTGTTCTACCAGTGGGAAAATTTCGCCAATTACAGTTTCTCCCTGGGGAACCATGAGTTCGCGCTTATGGCGGGTATGTCATACGAGGAGTTCAATATGAAGACGATAGGGGCCGACACCTACAGCCTGCAGAGCACGGAGCCCAATTTCCGTTATCTGGACTATTCGACCACCGACGCCAATGATTCGGTCAGCGGCATTGAGAATACAAACAGGAGCATGTCCTATTTCGGACGCATCGGATGGTCATATAAGGACAGATACAACATCATGGTGAATTTCCGTGCGGACGCGTTCGATTCCTCCAAGTTGAGCAGGGACTCCCGGTGGGGCTTCTTCCCTTCAGTTTCGGGCAGCTGGAATGTGAGCAACGAGCCGTTTTTCCAGCAAATGGACCAGAATGTGCTTTCTTTCATGAAATTGAGGCTGTCGTACGGAATCAACGGCAATGTGAACGCATTGAACAGCTACGCCTATGCAAGCAGCATGAGTACCGGGAACAATTATAATCTTGACGGGGAGACTCTGGTTACGGGAATATATCCGGGTACCGTCCTCGCCAATCCGGGCCTGAAGTGGGAGGAATCCCGTCAGGTGGATGCCGGAATCGACCTGAGGATGTTCGATGACAAACTGTCCTTCACGATGGACTTTTACCGCAAGACTACGGATGGTCTTCTGGTGTCCACCACTCCGGCGTTGAGCTCGGGATGCTCCACGGTATGGAAAAATGCCGGACAGGTGCTGAACAGGGGATTTGAGTTCGAACTCGGCTGGAAACAGCATTTCGGCGACTTCGGGTACAGCATCAGCGGTAATCTGTCGACGGTGTACAATATGGTGACGGTCGGCCCGGACACCGACAGGATAGCCGGAGCATTGATACAGTCGGCCAGCAACGTCACATATTTCGAGGAGGGATATCCGGTATGGTATATCAGAGGATTTGAGATAGACCATATCGACAGCGATGGCGTCCCCTGGTACAAGACTGCTGACGGCGGCGCGTCCACGAGTCCGGATGACAATGACAAAAGGATGATAGGCAGCGCGATACCGGACTTCACCTACGGCGTGACGTTCACCGCCAACTGGAAGAATCTCGACCTGACCGTTTTCGGAAGCGGCGTCCAGGGGAATGAACTGTATCTGGCCATAAAGAGAGGGGACTACAGTACGACAAATACCATCAATTATTTCCTTGACGAGGCCTTCAGGACATTGCCCGGCCCCCAGTACCAGTTCACCACATCGTTCCTTTGCTCTGACGGCATGGTCTTCGATGCATCATACTTCAAAATCTCTCAGATTCAATTGGGATACACTCTCCCCGGCAGGATTATCAATAAGGTCGGTCTGTCTTCGATGCGCCTGTATGTATCAGTCGAGGACGCCTTCACATTCACGAAATATCCCGGACTTGATCCCCAGACAAGGACAAACGCCACCAGCGGCATGGCCGTGGACAGAAGCGCATATCCCAACTCCCGGAGAATCTCAATAGGAGCGAATATTTCATTCTGACGTAAACTGAATAGACACCAATCAATATGAAAAAGATTATATCAATATGTCTTCTGGGCATAGTTGCCGGGTTGTCATTCCCGTCATGCTCCCAGGATCTCCTCGAAATCGAGCAGAAGGGGGTTCTGTCGGTCGATGCCGTATACGGCGGCGCCGACGATGAAACTGCCGAATCGCTGATAGCGTCAGTGTACCGGACGCTGTGGAGCGGAGTCTATGGCACCCCTATGTATATGGGGCTTGCTTTCCCTGACGGGGACCACCTGTGCGGCGGAGGGTCATACAGCGACGGCGGAACCTTAAGGTATACATACAACTACGCCCTGACCCCGTCGACAGGCTATCATATAGACGAGTACACCTCCATATACCGCGTCATATATTGGTCCAACATGATTGTGGAGAAACTGAACAACGAAGACAATTCCGCCGTCAAGAACCGCGTGATAGCGGAAGCCAAGTTCTCCCGGGCCCTGGCTCTGATGTGGGCCATACGTATCTGGGGTACGCCTCCTTTCATGCCTACCACGGACACTGAGAATCCGGCCAACGGAGATCCGGCGGAAATGTGGAAGTGGGTGGAGGATAACTTCTCCGAGGCGGCGGATGTGCTTCCGTCAAAGAGCGGAATGGGCGGCCAGGAGGAAATAGGAGGCAGGGCCACAAGGGAGGCGGCGCTCGCCTATCTGGGCAAGGCCCAGCTCCTGCAGGGGAAATATGCAGAGGCGTCCGGGACTCTTCAACTGGTCCGGGACTCCGGGCTGTACGACCTGCTCCCTGATTTTGTCAGCGTGACCAAGGCCGAGTCGGACTGGAGCAGCGAGAATGTGTTCGAATACAACGTTTACAACGACCCTTCCTCTTTCAGCACACAGAACGACATGAGGTGCATGTATCTCGGTGTGAGGTCCTCGTTCCTCAACATCGCTTCGGACGGCTTCACTACAGGATGGGGATATTCCACCCCGTCTCCCGAATTCGTCGAATTCATGAAAGAGCACGAGAAGACGGGCGACGGGTCGTATTCCTCCCGATATGAGGGGACGATATGCAGCTATGACGACTACCAGAAGAAGCCCGGGGCCAACGGGCTGGCTGCAAGCCCCTGGATTGATAATATAGGCTATATAGGAATGAAGTACTATTTCTGGAGCAGCGACCTGATTCCCGGCTCGGAGGCCGGCGCTCCCAGAAACGCCCGGTGGCATAAGAACTGGGTGTTCCTGCGCTATTCGGAAGTGTTGCTGGATCTGGCCGAGGCGGAGGCCTGGCTCGGGAACACCGGCGGAGTGGGGCTCGATGCCTTGAATGAAGTCCGCGAGAGGGCCGGCCTGGAGCCTTTGGGAAGCATGGGCAAGGAAGATGTCAAGAATGAAAGGCGTGCCGAGCTGTGGGGTGAGAACGGAGACCGGTATCTCAATCTGATAAGATGGGGAGATGCTCCGGATGTCTTGGGCGAGGTCGGACGCTACCGGTATGACTTTTATGCTCCCACACGCTCGACCGTGACTGATGGCGACAGCGACTATCCTGTGTTTGCGACAGTCGAAGAAGGCGAGGCCAGCGGCAGGAATACGTATATTGTAAAATATGCCGACCCCGTGTACGGGCAGTCTTCCGGCTTTGTCAGCGGCCGTGACGAATACTGGCCCTTCCCCGAAAGTGAAATTTTGTCGAATCCCAGCCTGACCCAGAATCCGGGCTGGCTGAAATAATAAAATGCCATGGATAAATTAAGCAAGTTGTTGATGTGCGGCGCTGCGGTCGCCGGAGGGTCATTGATGACGGCTCACGCCCAGTCGGACGATCCCATGAGACCGAACATACTTTGTATCACATGTGAAGATATATCCTGCTATCTCGGATGCTATGGGGACGAGGTGGCGAGAACCCCCAATCTGGACCGCCTGGCATCGCAGTCCATAAGGTATACCAACATGCACACCCCCAACGGGGTCAGCTCGCCCAGCCGTTTCGCCCTGATTACGGGGATGTATCCGTCCGCCTACGGGGCGAACTATATGAGGGCCAGCTATTATGACTACGATGTCTGTCTTCCCGACAACATAAAGGCATACACCGAGTATATGAGGGCGGCTGGGTATTTCTGCACCAACAATTCGAAGACCGACTATCAGATCAGTACGGAACCCACGCACTGGGATGAGAACAGCGCGACGGCAACGTGGAAAGATTGTCCTGAAGGGCAGCCGTTTTTCTCAATCTTCAACATAGGGACTACCCATGAGAGCCAGCTGTGGAGCAGACATGATCCGCTTGAAATACAGCCGGAGGACATAGACATGTCGAAATTCCCGTATCTGCCTGATGTCAAGGAAGTCAGGAACGACCTTGCCCGCATGTACACGAACATTGCGATAATGGACCGTGAGACGCAGGCCATAATAGATGAGATGGAGGCTGCCGGCCTTGCCGACAACACGATAGTGATCTGGTATTCCGACAACGGCGGCCCTATACCAAGGGGGAAGCGGTCCATATACAATACGGGAACCAACGTCCCCTTCATGATACGGTTCCCCGACGGATACAGGGCCGGGGAAGTGGAAGACAGGCTCGTGTCCTTCATCGACATCCCCGCTACGATTCTCTCGCTTGCCGGCATCGATGTGCCTGACTATATGCATGGGAGGCCGTTTCTCGGCGCCCAGGTCGCGCCTCCTGCGGAGTATGTGTTCTCGGCAAGGGACCGCTATGACGATGTCGCCGACCATAGCGCCGGTGTAAGGGACAAGAGATTCCATTATATCAGGAATTTCATGCCCGATAGCTCGAATTATATCCATAACTACTACAGGTTGTCTCTTCCCATGATGCAGAAGATGCTGGAGATGCGTGACGCGGGGGAGCTGAACGAAGACCAGATGAAGTATTTCAGCAAGCCGCGTCCGGTCGAGGAGTTCTATGACCTGGCCAACGACCCGTACGAGCTGCACAATATCGCCGACGACCCGATGTTCAGATATGACCTTGAGCGCCTGAGGGCCGCGTTCGACGAGTGGAACAGCACGGTCAACCTCGTATGGAATACAAAGACTGAAGAAGATTGGATAGCCGAGTTCAAGCCGGGAGGCGAGCGCCGCCATGTTTCGGAGCCGGTCATCGTGGACAACGGAGGAATGTATGAATTCTCCTGCGACACTCCGGGGGTTTCCTACGTATACCGTATTACGGATGCCAGGACGCTGAAGGCCGAAGAGGCGGAGGCGAGGAAGGCCGCGAAGGAGGCGGAAGCCCGGATGAAGGACATACAGGAGAGAATGGCCGCCTCGGGCCAGAAAATGCCTGCCGGCGGTTTCAGAATGTTCGGCGGAGGCAAGGACGAGAGCAAGGGGTGGAGCTATTATACAGGCCCCATAGAGTCTCAGAAGGGGAAGATTCTCCAGGTCCGCGCCTGCCGCGCCGGCTATGTCAGAAGCGATGTCGTTTCGTATAAGATGAAATAGCCTGTGGATTTTTCGCAATTGGCCCCGTCCCCGCCCCGGAAACTTGAAGCCGGGTATGGGGCGGGGCTTTTGCGTGTGGCGTCCAGGTCCCGCTGCGGCAGGCCGACTCCACCGCAACGGTTGAAAAATCCGATGGGGCCGGGCGGTACGGGCAGGCCGAGAAGTACGTAGCGGTCGGAAAAACTTGTGCGCGACGGTTTCTGCGAAAACGGCCTTGCAGGCGGCTGTAGAGCTGA
>CASFLY010000009.1 GCA_949295645.1 uncultured Bacteroidales bacterium
CCTTTGAAGTCTGTCCCGTTGTCCCTGAATGTAATGTTGAAAAGCGACATGTTCTCTATGAAGACTTTGAGGATAGCCGGGAAACTCATGTCCCAGAACGGTGCCGCTATCACTATCCTGTCCGCATCGGCGATTTTCCTGGCCATAGCTACGATTTCTTCGGGTACATAGCCGCCACTGCGCTCTGCGAGCACCTTCCTCCCGACTGACTGATAATCCTCTCCGTCGAGGCGGACGGTCTCGATTTCATATCTTTTCCCAAGCTCTGCAACTATCGGCCCGAGTATCCTTCTTGTCCTTGATGCCTCATCCCGCATGCAGGCATCTATTACCATGAGCTTTTTCATGATTGTATCTGTTTTAAAATGCTTGTCAGATGAATTTCCCCGTGACGCTTTCCCGGCAGGCCTTTACCTGCTCCGGAGTACCGGTTACGACTATCCTTCCTCCGTCTTCTCCGCCGCCAGGTCCCATGTCGATGATATAGTCGGCATTTCGTATGACATCCAGATCGTGCTCGATGACGATGACAGTGGCACCGTGGTCGACAAGACTCTGGAATACTTGCAGAAGTGTCTGTACGTCAGAAGGATGTAGTCCTATTGTCGGCTCGTCGAACACGAATACGGAATCCTCCTGCCCGCGCCCCATTTCGCTTGCGAGCTTGAGCCTCTGGGCCTCACCTCCTGACAGTCCGGGAGTCTCTTCTCCCAGTGTGAGGTAGCCCAGCCCCAACTCCTGCAGGACCTGGAGTCTCTGACGGACGGTCTTCAGGTCGTTGCATGCCGTGAGGGCATCGCTTACATCCATATCCATCAGTTCGGGAAGCGAATAGAACTCCCCTGCGGCATTTTCCCTTCTGATCCGGTATGCGGCCCTGGAGTATCTCGAACCGCGGCAGTCAGGGCACGGTATATCCACATCCGGCAGGAACTGGACATCCAGGCTGATGACTCCCGTCCCGTCGCAGGTAGGGCAGCGGAGCTTTCCTGTGTTGTAGGAGAAATCCCCGTCTTTGTACCCTTTCTCTTTTGCATCGGCAGTCTTTGCGTAGACTTTCCTCAGCTCGTCATGGACGTTGGCGTATGTAGCGACAGTCGAGCGGATATTTATGCCGATGGGGGAGGCGTCGATTAGCTTGACCTGGCGGAGTCCCCCGGCTTTGACTTCCTTTACATGGTCCGGAAGCCGGTTCTTTCCGATATATGCCTGAAGACCGGGGATAAGGCTTTCAAGCACGAGTGTCGTTTTTCCTGATCCTGATACACCGGTGACCACAGTCAGACGGCCTTTCGGTATGTCGACTTCGAGCGGTTGTACGGTGTGTATCCGGCCGGTAGACATGTGTATCCGTCCTTTTTCGAAGATTTTACATGCTTCGGTCTGCTTCCTGGCCCTGACATCTGCCTTGCCTGACAGGAAAGGACCGATGCGGGAAGCCGGATTCCTTATGATTTCAGGGATGCTACCTTCGGCAATCACCCGGCCTCCTGCCGATCCTGCGCCAGGTCCCATCTCTATTATATGGTCAGATACGGAAAGTATCTGAGTATCATGGTCTACAAGCACGACGGAATTCCCGTCGGCTATCAGGTCCTTCATCACTCCTGCAAGTCCGACTATGTTTGCCGGGTGCAGCCCGATTGACGGCTCGTCCAGTACATACAGCACCCCTGTAGTGCGGTTCCTTACTGCGCGGGCCAGCTGCATCCTCTGCCTTTCACCTGTAGAAAGGGTCGAGGCCGCTCGGTCCAGACTCAGGTAGCCAACACCCAGGTCGAGCAGCCTTACGGATGCATCCAGAAAAGATTCACAGATGCTTGCAGCCATGGGGCGCATTTCTTCAGGCAAAGTCCGGGGAATGCCCTTGACCCACTCCACCAGTTC
>CASFLY010000010.1 GCA_949295645.1 uncultured Bacteroidales bacterium
CTATGATGACCTGGTCGAAATCATCTCCTCCGAGGTGCGTGTCGCCGTTGGTGGATTTTACTTCGAATACGCCGTCTCCGAGCTCCATGATGGAGATATCGAATGTACCGCCGCCGAGGTCGTAAACGGCAATCTTCATATCCTTGTTCTTCTTGTCAAGACCGTATGCAAGCGCAGCTGCCGTCGGCTCGTTGATGATACGTTTTACGTCCAGACCGGCGATTTTCCCGGCTTCCTTGGTGGCCTGTCTCTGCGAGTCGGAGAAGTAGGCCGGGACGGTGATGACAGCTTCCGTCACATCCTGTCTCAGATACTCCTCGGCAGTTTTCTTCATCTTCTGAAGAATCATTGCTGAAATCTCCTGAGGAGTGTACAGCCTTCCGTCGATGTCCACCCTCGGCGTATTGTTTTCACCGCGGACCACCTTGTAAGGCATCCTTTCCACTTCTTTTGTCACCTGGTCATAAGTCTCGCCCATAAACCTTTTGATGGAGAAGACAGTTTTGTGAGGATTCGTGATGGCCTGCCTCTTTGCAGGGTTTCCTATTTTCCTTTCGCCGCCTTCCGTGAAAGCGACTACGGAAGGGGTAGTTCTCTGACCTTCGTTGTTTATGATAACGGTAGGCTCGTTACCTTCCATGACTGCCACGCAAGAGTTCGTGGTTCCCAAGTCGATACCAATGATTTTTCCCATAATATTTTTCTCCTTTTATTTATTATTCTTGTCAGTTGTCTTTTTTGTCTTTCCGGGATTTCCGGTCCCGTGCGACGCCAGCCTAATATCGAAAGCTGTGCCAAGACTTTTTTTCGTGAAAAAACTGCCAAAATGGCAGTCGGGGTTGTGTCGCCTCGGCAAAGAAAATATTAATATTTCTTTGCTCTCAGTTTCTGCGTATATTTGGTCACTTCGTGCCCACATATACTGTGTCGCCTCGGCAGAGCAAAAAACTTCGTTCATATTGCGAACAAGTTCGCATATTTCCTCAGTTTCTTGCTCTGCTCTCGGCTTCTGCGTATATTTGGTCACTTCGTGCCCACATATACTGTGGCACTTCGGCAAAGAAAATATATATTTTCTTTGCTCTCAGTTTCTGCGTATATTTGCCCCAAAAAAGGAAAAATGCTGTACAGGAGACTTACGGAACAGGAATATCAGGATGCGGCGGGGCGGATTCTGTATGAGGATAACCATCTGTTGGTAGTGAACAAGAAGGCTGGGGAGATCGTGCAGGCTGACAAGACTGAGGACGAGACCATTACGGATCTATACAAGTCATATATCGCGATGCGGGACGAAAAGCCGGGAAGCGTGTTTATCGGGGTGCCGCACCGTCTTGACAGGCCTGTGAGCGGTATCGTACTTTTGGCAAAGACCTCCAAGGCTCTGGCGAGACTGAACGAAATGTTCCGTAAAGGCGATATACATAAATATTACTGGGCGCTCGTGTGTGCGACTCCTCCGGCACCGGAAGGAAAACTGTCCGGGCATATCTACCGTATCGAGTCCCAGAACAAGTCCTATATGTGCAGGCCGGGGGCTATGAGAAAAGATGCCAGACTGGCCGAGCTGGAATACCGGTTGCTCGACAAAACCGACCGCTACTGGCTTCTCGAAGTGAAACTGCTGACAGGAAGGCATCATCAGATACGGTGTCAGCTTTCGGATATCGGTTGTATTATCAAGGGCGATCTGAAATACGGGGCTCCGAGATCGAACCCGGACGGCAGTATCTGCCTGCATTCACGCAGAGTTACTTTCGTGCACCCTGTCAGGAAAACGGAAATGACCATAGAAGCTCCGCTCCCGCCATCCATGCTATTCCTGCAAAATCACTGAGAGTCTATCCCTCCCGTCCTCCCTGTTTCTCTCATTACCCCAGGATCGACATAATTTTACCGACGATGTCGTCCTTCCCGGCTATGACATAATGATGCCGCTATTACTACACCTATTTCAGTAATAGCGGCTTTTGAATAGTTTATGTTATAATAACGTGAGTTCGACGAATTTCAACTTGTTGAAAGTCATCGAACTACCTTTGAAGGAGCAGAACGAAGTTCTGCGACGAGCCCCCAGCGAGGGGGCGAATGGGGGTGGCGCCCCTTGAAAAGGGGCTGTCGCCACAGCGAC
>CASFLY010000011.1 GCA_949295645.1 uncultured Bacteroidales bacterium
AGCCATTGCCCGAAAACGGGCTCCTCGCATCCGGTCAGCCCCTGCACCTCCTCACGGGTCAGCAGCGTCCCTTCCTGCCCCGTGAGGGGATTCCTGAAACCCAGGTTCCCGTTTTCATATACCGTCATCTCCTGACTGTCCGGTCTCCAGACTGTAACGATGCCTTCAGGCGAGAGTCCCGGCCCGAGAACGGCGTCTTCCATAGTCAGCATTTTCGTCCCGAGGCTGTCCTGGGGCCTTACCGCAAAGACTCCGCTTTGGGCGGATGACGTAAGGCAGGCATACAGGAGCGCCAATACTAATAATGTGCAGTACTTTTTCATATCGTCGAAATCTGTTTTTACCGATGATGAAGCCGGACAAAAATAGCGAAAAATATTGTTTTAGAATTTATAACTGTGTACATTTATCATCAGTATTTGACCACGTAACACTTATAACATTATGACTCTTGGACATAAGCTGATTCTGGCCGCTGCGGCCCTGCTCCCGGCGGCGTTTTCCTATGATGCGGAAGCCTGCACGGGCATCACTCTGATGTCGAAGGACAGTACGTATGTAATGGCCCGCACCTGCGAGTGGGGAGGGAGTTTCCTGCAGAGCAGGTATGTGGTCGTGCCGCGGGGCTATGCCCAGACAGCGCTGACACCCACGGGAAAAAACGGGACGGATTTTACGGCGAAGTACGGATACGCCGGCATTTCCGTCATGCAGGACGAATTCGTGACTGAGGGACTGAACGAGGCCGGGCTTTCGGCAGGGCTGTTCTTTTTTCCCGGCTACGGGAAATACGAGGATTATGACGCTTCCTTGAATTCTTCCACAATAGTGGACGTACAGCTCGTAGCGTGGATTCTCGGGAATTTTGCGACCGTGGACGAGGTGATGGAGAATATCGGAAGCATCCGGATAGTGGCCCTCAGCGCGGAGACCCAGACGGCACACTGGAGGATAGGGGATGCTTCGGGCCGGCAGGTAGTGCTGGAAATCACCGGAGGAAAACCGGAATTCCACGAGAACAGGCTCGGAGTGCTTACGAATTCTCCGGGATTCGAATGGCAGATGACGAACCTGAACAATTATGTGAATCTTTACCCCGGCAATGCGCAGCCGAACAGGCTGACAGATGATGTCACCCTGGCTTCTTTCGGTGCAGGAACGGGCTTCAGGGGCATCCCTGGAGATGTCACCCCGCCGTCGAGGTTCGTCCGTATAGCCTTCTACAAGGCTACGGCCCCGCAGTATGCCACGGGATTCGAGACCGTAAAGGAGACTTTCCAGATACTGAACAATTTCGATATCCCCATAGGGATAGAGCACAGCCCGTCGTCCGGGCCGCTTCCGGAGAACGTGCCGAGCGCGACCCAGTGGACTACATCTTCCGACCTGAAAGACCTGAAATTTTACTACAGGACGGCCTGGAATTCCACTATCAGGTGCATCGACCTGAAAAGCATACGTTTCGACAGGATCGGGTTCGTCTCGGAGCCGCTGGACAAGGTGATGGAACAGCCTGTGGAATACATAAAGGTAAGGTAGGGTTTTGCCGGAAATGAAGCAGGTGCTGTTTCCCCGGCAGAGCGGCGGCCCGGCTGACCCTTACCGGGAAGGGGGTGCGCCCCGGACAAGGCCTTTAGCATTTTACCTCGCGGCGGAAGAGTATCTCGCCAGGAATTTCAGGGAAGATTTCCTTATGGTCTGGAGGGTCCGCCCGACAGTGATTTTCGGAAGGAACCAGGATATGGAGGCGGAGGTGAACGTGCAGTATTGCAGGGAAGCCGGGGTGCAGATGTTCAGGCGCAGGAGCGGAGGAGGCTGTGTGTATGCCGATGAGGGGAACATTATGGTTTCAAGCATTACGGGAGGATATGACAAGGCATTCATATTCAGCCGTTTCATCTCTTCTTTGGCCCTGTTCCTCAGAACCCGTGGGTTCGATGCCCGGCCGTCGGGGAGGAACGACATCTGCATACGGGGGAGGAAAGTTTCAGGGAGCGCATTCTACAGTGCCGGATGGCGGAATGTCATCCACGCGACGCTGCTGTGCAACTCGGACATCGGCAGGATGCAGATGGCCATAACGCCGTCGGAGGAAAAGCTCGGGGCAAAGGGGATAGCATCCGTAAGGCAGAGGGTGGCCAATCTGTCGGAGTTCGGGAAGGCCGATACCGGAGCCATGGAAGAGGGGCTCGTACGGTTTTTCTGCGACGGGAATATGGAACTGGGGGAGGAAGATGTGGAGAGGATAAATGCGATAATGGAGGGATACCTGGACGACGGATTCATTCATAAAGGCAGGAGACACCGTGCGGAAAGGAAGAAGGATAATGATGACTTGATATATGGAAGCATTGAAAAAGACCTGTCTGTATGACAGTCATGTGGCTTTGGGCGCACAGATGAGCCCTTTCGGCGGCTTTGTAATGCCGATACAGTATTCGGACATCATTTCGGAACACAATGCCGTCAGGACGCATTGCGGGATGTTCGATGTCTCGCACATGGGGGAGATTTCGGTTTCCGGCCCCGATGCCGGGGCATTTGCCGACTATGTCTTTACGAACTGCGTTTCGGCTGTAGCTCCGGGAAAGATCCTGTACGGGATGATGCTGTATCCGGATGGAGGAGTGGTCGACGACCTTCTCGTCTACAGAATGCCGGAGGACGGGAAATTCCTTTTTGTGGTCAATGCCGCCAATACGGCCCGGGACTACGAATGGATGTGCGGGGCGGCGGAAAAATTCGATGTAACTATCACTGACAGGTCGGAAGATTTCGGACAGATAGCCCTCCAGGGGCCCGAATCGGAGAGAATGGCAAAGTCCGTCCTCGGACTGGATCTGTCGGACCTGGTATTCTATACCTTCAGGGAAGCCCGGTTCGAGGGTGAGAGAATCATCGTGAGCCGCAGCGGCTATACAGGGGAAGACGGCTTCGAATTCTATGCTTCACCGCAGACTGTCCGTAAAATCTGGTCGGCGCTGCTGGGTGCCGGCGTGACTCCCTGCGGGCTCGGATGCCGGGACACCCTGCGCTTTGAAGCCGGGCTGCCGCTTTACGGACACGAACTTGGCCCGGAAATATCCCCTGTAGAGGCCGGTCTCGGGATGTTCGTCAGGACTGACAAGGCGGACTTTATCGGGAAAGAGGCCGTACTGAAAATGAAGGAGGAAGGGCCGGCCCGGAAACTGGTGGGCATAGAGCTCCGGGACAGGGCCATTCCGAGGGCGGGATACCCGGTGGAAGCCCTCGGGCATACCGTGGGTGAAGTGACCACGGGGTACGGGCCGCTGTCCACCGGCAAGAGTGCCTGTATGGCATTTGTGGAGACGCCGTATGCGTCCGCAGGCACACCTGTGGAAATCCGTATCAGGAAAAAGGCATTCCCCGGAACGGTATGCGGCAAAAGGTTCTACGAAAAGAAATACAAGAGATAGCCTTTCCCGGGGCGGGACGGCTGCACGGACAATTATAAACAATCAATGGCTATGAGCAGGATAATCGAAGGTTTGCTGTACAGCGAATCGCATGAATGGGTAAAACTGGACGGAGATGCCGCTACCATAGGCATCACCGATTTCGCACAGAAATCCATGGGCAACATCGTCTATGTCGACATGCCCGACGAGGATGACGAGGTGAGCCGCAATGAGGAATTCGGGGCCGTAGAGAGCGTAAAGGCGGCAAGCGACCTGTATTCCCCGGTGTCCGGGACGGTAATCGGGACCAACTCCGCCCTGGACGACGAGCCGGGCCTCCTGAACAAGGATCCGTATTCGAACTGGATCATCAAGGTCAGGATGAGCGACCCGGCGGAAGCGGAAGAACTTATGGACGCCGCCGCATACGGGGAGTTTCTCGAGGCGCAGGCCTGAGGCGGATTACGGAAAACGGATGACAGGATATGGGATTTGCATATTTTCCTCACACCGATGAGGATATAAAGGCCATGTGCGGAAAAACCGGCATCGGAGGCCTTGACGGACTGTATGCCGACGTCCCTTCGGATCTGCTGTACCGGGAGGAATTCGACATCCCGGATGCGATGTCGGAAATGGACGTGCGGAGGCATTTCGATTCTTTGGCAAAACGGAATACCGCCTTGAAAATCTTTGCCGGCGGCGGGGCATACGACCATTATTCTCCGGCGGTGATTTCCTCTGTGGTATCCCGCTCGGAATTCCTTACTTCGTACACCCCTTACCAGGCGGAAGTGTCGCAGGGAACCCTGAGATACATTTTCGAGTTCCAGACTATGATGGCGCGGCTTACGGGTATGGACTGCGCCAATGCGTCGATGTATGACGGCCCGACCTCTGCGGCCGAGGCCGTGATGATGGCAGTGGCGTGTGCGAAACGGAAAACGAGGGTGCTTCTTTCGGGGACCCTTCTTCCCCAGATTGCCGATGTCGTGAAGACATTTGCCGGATTCCATGGCATACGGGTGACCGAAATCCCGGAAGCGGACGGGGTGTCCGACATCGGAGCGTTCGGTCGGGAACTCGCCGCAGGGGATGTGGCGGGGATTTTAGTGCCGGGAATAAACCGTTACGGGATTATCGAGGATTTCAGCGGGCTTGCCGATGCCGTGCACGGAGCCAGGGCGCTGATGGCAGTGTATTCCGACCCCTCGTCCCTCGCTGTAATAAAGACACCCGGGGAATGGGGTGCGGACATCGTCTGCGGGGAGGCCCAGACATTGGGAATCCCCCTGAGTTTCGGCGGGCCGTACCTCGGTTTCCTGTGCTGCAGGAAGGAATTCGTCCGCAGGCTTCCCGGAAGGATTGTCGGGGAAACGGTGGATGCGGACGGGAAAAGGTGCCACGTCCTGACATTGCAGGCCAGGGAACAGCATATCAGGCGGGAAAAGGCGACAAGCAATATCTGCTCCAACCAGTCTCTGATGGCACTGTATGCCACCGTATACCTTTCCCTCATGGGTGCGTCGGGCCTGAAAAGAGTGAATGCGCTTTCGTATGGAGGGGCTCACTACCTGCATTCGCGCCTGCTTGAAACCGGCCTTTTTGCCGAAGCGTATCCAGGCCGGCCTTTCCTGAAGGAATTTGCCCTGAAACCGCTTGTCTCTGCCGGCAGGCTGAGGAAAGTCCTGGCGGAAAACGGATTTTTCGGGGCGCTGGACTGCGGAAACGGGAATGTTTCCTTCTGCGTGACCGAAAAAAGGTCTAAAGAAGAGGCCGATGCACTTGTCGGGGTCATCAAACAGTCGGGATTATGAAATATTACGATAAACTCATATTCGAATTGTCTGTGGAGGGCCGGCAGGGATGGTCGTTGCCGGAAAATTCCTGGGAGGAGACGCCGGAATGCGGCCTGCCTGAAACATTGAGGAGGGAAACGCCCATAGATCTGCCTCAGGTCAGCGAACCCGATACGGTCAGGCATTATGTCCGCCTTTCCGGTATGAATTTCGGCGTGGACACAGGATTTTACCCGCTCGGGAGCTGTACGATGAAATACAATCCCAAGATCGGGGAGGAGGTCGCATCGCATCCCGGCTTTGCCTCCCTTCACCCTCTCCAGCCGGCGGAAACCGTGCAGGGTGCCCTGCGGATCTATGCGGAACTGTCCGGCTTCCTCTGCGCCCTGACAGGGATGTCGGCTTTCACCCTGAATCCTTTCGCAGGGGCGCACGGCGAGCTGACGGGACTGATGATAATGCGCCGGTACCATATCTCCCGGGAAGATTTCAGGCGGACAAGGATTATCGTACCCGACAGCGCCCATGGGACAAATCCGGCCAGTGCCGCGGTCTGCGGCCTGCAGGTGGTGGAAGTAAGATCCACTCCGCAGGGCCTGATAGACATAAATGACCTGAAACCTCTTCTTGACGATACCGTGGCAGGGATAATGATGACAAATCCCAATACTCTCGGGCTGTTCGAGACGGAAATAAAGGAAATCGCCGCATCGGTACACGCCGCAGGCGGCCTGCTTTATTACGACGGGGCCAACATGAATGCCCTGCTCGGAAAAGTCAGGCCGGGTGATATGGGCTTCGACATTATGCACCTGAACCTGCACAAGACCTTTTCGACTCCGCATGGAGGCGGAGGCCCCGGTGCAGGTCCGGTAGGGGTGGCCGGCCACCTGGCGCACCTGCTGCCGTCCCCGACCGTCCGCAAGGCAGGTGACAGGGATGAATATGAAATAGCCGGGAATCCGCAGGGACCCGGAAGGATATCCGGGTTTACGGGCAACTTCGGTGTGCTTATGAAGGCCTATGCCTATATTCTGATGCTCGGGAAGCAGAACATCGGGATGGTGGGACCGCTTTCCGTCCTGGCAGCCAACTATGTCAAGGAGTCTCTGAAAGACAGGTACAGGCTTCCGATAGACTCGCTGTGCAAGCATGAGTTCGTGTTCGACGGACTGATCCAGGACAATGGGGACACGCCCGAGGATATGAAGGTGACGACTCTCGATGTCGCCAAGAGGCTGCTCGATTACGGGTTCCATTCTCCTACGGTCTATTTCCCCCTGCTTTTCCATCAGTCGATAATGATAGAGCCGACGGAGACTGAGTCGAAAGAGACGCTCGATGCATTCATAGAGGCAATGCGGGCGATTGCGGATGAGGCGGTACGGGAGCCGGAACTGTTGAAAGGGGCGCCGCACGATACGCCTGTGAGACGTCCGGACGAGACCCTGGCCGCAACGCATCCCGTACTCGTTCATAAGGGCAGAAAGGAAGAAAGTCGCTGATAAAGATGAAGATAGTGATAATAGGGGCTGGGCCGGGAGGTTACGAGACGGCTCTCGAAGCCCGGAAAAAAGGTTTTGAGGTAACTCTGATAGAAGAAGGGCAGGTCGGCGGGACCTGCCTTAATGCAGGGTGCATACCTACCAAGGCGTACTGCAGGAGTGCCGAGGTGGCTGAAGTGACGGGAAAGGCCCGGGAATTCGGCGTGCTGACAGGAAACGGGAGCGGGAATTTTCAAGGAAACACCGGACAGGACGGCGAAATGCGGGAAGCCTGGAGAGTCCGGGTGGATTTCGCCGCCGTAAAAAAGAGAAAGGACGGAATCGTCAGGCAGCTGAGGGAGAATGTGGAGATGATGCTGGAAAATGCCAGAGTGGAGTTGGTGAGAGGCAGGGCCGTATTCAGGGATGCACGGACTCTCGCTGTCGGGAATGATGAAATCTCCGCCGACTGGATCATAGTGGCTACCGGATCCGGGCCGGCATTTCCCGGGATTCCGGGCCTCCGGCTTCCCGGAGTGACGGACTCTTCGGGGCTTCTTGACTGCGAAACTCTGCCAGGACGGCTCTGTATCATCGGAGGAGGAGTCATTGGGCTCGAATTCGCATCGGTCTTCAACAGCTTCGGCAGCGAAGTGACTGTGGTCGAGACCTGCAGGGAGATTTTGCCGAGATTTGACGGGGACATAGCCAGAAGACTGAGGCAGAGCCTGTCGAAAAAAGGGGTGGACTTCCGCCTGCAGTCATCCGTAGAGTCTGTGGAAAAAACGACGTCGGGGGCCTTGAAGGTAAACCTGTTGCGGAAAGGTGTGAAGGAGACGTCAGAGGCGGACAACGTACTCGTCGCTACCGGACGCAAGCCCCGGACGGAAGGGATCGGCCTGGAAAAGGCCGGGGTACTGACCGATGGCAGAGGGGCCGTGCTGACTGACGCTGATATGAGGACGAATGTACCGTGGATATTCGCGATAGGTGATGCGAACGGGAGGCAGCAGCTGGCTCACGCAGCGGTCTTCCAGGGGAAAACAGCCCTGCAGGCCATCATAGAGGGACTTCAGCCGGACTTCGCCGGGAATAAGGCAGGGGAGGACGGGACCGGCATAAATCTCTCCGTAATGCCGTCGGCTGTATTTACCATGCCGGAAGTGGCCTCGGTGGGGCTTACCGAGGAGGAATGCAGGGAAAAATCACTGGAATTCACTGCCCGCAAATCATTTTTCAGGGCTGTCGGCAAGGCTGTCTGCATCGGGGAGACCGACGGGCTGTGCAAAATGCTGACAGCACCGGACGGGACCATTCTCGGCTGTCACATCATCGGGCCGCACGCATCCGATACGGTTCAGGAAGTTGCGGCCCTGATGACTGCCGGCGCTGCATTCCGGACACTGAAATCCACCGTCCGCATCCATCCGGGCCTGAGCGAAATATTTATGGCTCTGTAAAGACAAAAATCACGATATGGAATACGATAACAAATACGACCGGGACAGACTGGAACGGATAGTGGATTTCTGCAGGGAAATCGACAAGGAAAAGTTCATTCAGCGAAGGACATATCTTACGGACGGGGAAAGGCTGGAAAACGATGCCGAGCATGCCTGGCATCTGGCAGTAATGGCCCTGCTGCTTTCCGAGTATGCCAACGAGGAAATCGACCTGCTCAGAGTGGTTGGCATCGTCCTGATACACGACCTTGTGGAAATCTATGCGAGAGACACTTTCGCATACGACACCGAGGGACTCAAGACGCAGAAGGAAAGAGAGAAAGCGGCTGCGGACAGGCTCTTTTCCCGGCTTCCCGACGATCTGGGAATGAAAATCCGGGAGCTTTGGGACGAATTCGAAGCCGGCGCGACTCCGGAATCCCGCTTTGCGCATACTTTAGACAATTTCCAGCCCTTGATGCTCCAGGCGGCATCCGACGGCAGGGCCTGGAAAGAAGGGGGACGCAGGCTGAGCGAAGTCCTCAGGCGAAACAGCCGCACGGCCGAGGGCTCGGAAGCTCTCTGGAACTATGCCAGGACCCGCTTTATCGATCCCCAGATTGAAAAAGGCAATCTTGCCGACGATTGCGGAGAACAAACAAAAATTGCTTTTTAGTCGCCCGCTTCGTAACTTTGCGGAATTACAGTAAACAACAGATATGGAAGAACAGAATAAAAACAATTCCTTAAGCATCGAGATAAAGCCGGACGTGGCCAAGGGCCACTATTCGAACCTGGCCGTCATAACCCATTCCCAGTCGGAGTTCGTGGTGGATTTCGCATCCATGCTGCCCGGGTTCCCGAAACCGGAAGTGCTCAGCAGGATAATAATGAATCCTGAAAATGCCAAGAAGCTGCTGATGGCTCTGCAGGACAATATAAACAAATACGAAAGCCAGTTCGGGCAGATAACTTTCGGACAGGAGGCAAACAAGCCGAAGACTTTCCCTATGGGAGGTTTCGGGCCGAAGAACGGGGGCAGCATATCGTAACCGGAGGAAAGGGCAAGCCGACAATCTTTATGGAGAATAACAGACTGGAAGAGATATTCGGGAAAATCAGGGCTTTCGCCTTCGATGTCGACGGCGTCCTGACCGATGGAGGAATATTGGCAAATCTCGACGGAGAGCTTTTCCGCACATTCGATTCGAAGGACGGGATGGCGTTCAGGATGGCGACCATGGCCGGATATGCAGTGGGAATCATTACCGGAGGACGCTCCTTGAGTATCAGGCAACGTTTCCTGACCTGCGGGGTCAGGGCCGAGGACATCTATTTAGGGTCCCGGGCCAAAATCGAAGACTTCGACGATTTCTGCAGAAGGCACGTTCTGGATCCGTCCGAAGTGATGTATTTCGGGGACGACCTGCCCGACATTCCCGTGATGCTCAAATGCGGATGCGGGGTGGCGCCGGCCGATTCCGCAGCTGAAGTCCTCGAAATAGCGGACTATGTTTCGCCATGTCCCGGAGGCCGCCGCTGCGCAAGGGAAGGGATAGAGAAAGTGATGCGGATTCAGGGGAAATGGCATCTGGATGTGGATCTGTACAAGGCTAAGTTCTGATATGGACATCAGGGGGAAAAAGATAATCCTCGGGAGCGCTTCGCCCAGGAGGAAAGAACTGTTGGGCGGTCTCGACATCGATTTCGAAGTAGATACCGGAAACACTTTCGAGGAGGATTTCAAGGATATGGGCTCCGTCCGTGACATCCCGGCAAGGATGTCGGAAGGGAAGTCTTACGGTTTTCACAGGGAACTCTCGGAAAACGAGATACTCATCACCGCCGATACCGTCGTCATTTGCGGGGACAGGGTATTCGGAAAACCTTCCGACAGGGAGGAAGCCGTATCCATGCTGAAAGCATTGTCCGGAAGGACACATGAAGTCATAACTTCCGTCACTATCCGTTCCTGCCGCAGCAAAGAGACATTTTCCGATACGGCTACCGTCAGGTTCGGAAATCTTTCCGATGAGGAAATCGATTACTACATAGACAGATACAGGCCATACGACAAAGCCGGCAGCTACGGCGTACAGGAATGGATAGGCTACGCAGGCATCGAAGGCATAGAGGGCTCGTTCTACACCGTAGTCGGCCTTCCGGTCTACAAGGTCTACAGGCATCTGCAAAAATTTCTCGCAGAATAAGAGAAACTTTCTATCTTTGCACGTCTGTTCGTGGAATCTGCC
>CASFLY010000012.1 GCA_949295645.1 uncultured Bacteroidales bacterium
AGACTCGCTCTCGCTCCGGCTGCCTCACCTGAAGTGATTAACCTTGCCGGACAGCTACAACTCGTAGGCTCATTATGCAAAAGGCACGCTGTCGCATCGCTGCTCCAACCGCTTGTAAACGTATGGTTTCAGGTTCTTTTTCACTCCCCTGCTCGGGGTGCTTCCCACCTTTCCCTCACGGTACTGGTCCACTATCGGTCTTTCGGGAGTATTTAGCCTTACGGGATGGTCCCCGCTGGTTCTGACAGGATTCCTCGTGTCCCGCCATACTCAGGTGTCTCACTCGGCCGCTTCGCTTGCCCGTACGGGGGTGTCACCCTCTCCGCCCGGACTTTCCAGTCCGTTCCGGTTCACTCTGCAGCTCTTTATGTGAGATCCTACTACCCCGGTCTTGCCTTGACAAGGCCGGTTTGGGCTCTGCCCCTTTCGCTCGCCACTACTCAGGGTATCGATGTTTCTTTCTCTTCCTGCCGGTACTGAGATGTTTCAGTTCCCGACGTTCGCTCCGGCTATTTAGCCGGTGACGGGCCTTCAGCCCGCCGGGTTTCCCCATTCGGATATCTCCGGATCGAAACCTGTTTGCAGTTCCCCGGAGCTTTTCGCAGCTTACCACGTCCTTCTTCGCCTCCGAAAGCCTAGGCATCCGCCATACGCTCTTGTTGCCTTCTTCCTACTCGGCTTATTTCCTTTCTACGGAACTTTACGTCCCGCGCAGAAATTTCAGCTCTTTTGAAATTGTTTTTACTTTCAGACCTCTCGTTGATTGTTGTATCAACGTTCTTTTACCTCGTTATCTATTCCCAGTAAGTCAATGAACTTCCGTTTCTTCGGATTTCCGCATCTGAGCGATGTCTGATTCCGTTTTTCCGAAACGGGCTGCAAAGATACGGACTTTTTGTTTACTTCCAAATTTTTTTGAAATATTTTACAAAAGTTTCAATTTTCCCTATCTTTACGGGCTGCAAACGGAAAACGTACTGAACTCAAACCGAAATCACAGAAAAATGGACAAGAAACAGACGACATTGCCCGAAAACGCACATCGGGAACTGCGGGAAGGAGAAGAATACCGTCCTCTGCTCTCCCCGAAGAAAAACTATCCTGAAGTCACGCCATGGTCAGTGGGTGTCGGCATCCTGATGACGATAATATTCTCGGCGGCGGCAGCCTACCTCGGCCTGAAAGTGGGCCAGGTATTCGAAGCGGCCATCCCGATCGCCATCATTGCCGTAGGCCTCTCTACCGCTTTGGGCAAAAAAAATTCCCTCGGCGAAAACGTGATGATCCAGTCCATCGGCTCATGCTCCGGCTCCATCGTCGCAGGTGCGATTTTCACCCTCCCCGCACTATATATATTACAGGCGAAGTATCCCGAACTGACGGTAGACTTTACCAAAGTCTTCTTTTCCTCCCTCCTCGGAGGCATCCTCGGCATCCTGTTCCTGATTCCGTTCAGGAAATATTTTGTCAAGGAAATGCACGGGAAATATCCGTTCCCCGAGGCCACGGCCACTACCCAGGTCCTCGTGAGCGGCGAAAGCGGGGGCAAAGGGGCCAAGACGCTGCTTATAAGCGGACTGGTCGGCGGACTGTATGATTTCATCGTGTCGACTTTCGGACTGTGGGCCGACACCGTCACCTCGAGAATCCTGCCTTTCGGGGAGGCGGTTGCGGAAAAGGCGAAACTGGTATTCAAACTCAACACCGGCGCCGCCGTTCTTGGGCTTGGCTATATCGTCGGCCTGAAATACGCATTCGTGATATGCTGCGGCAGTTTCCTCGTCTGGTTCATAATCATCCCCCTGATGAACCTGCTTTGGGGACCTGAAGTCATAGACCTGATGAACACGGGAATCAAAAGCACCGTATCGCAGCTGTCGGCAGAACAGATTTTCACCGAGTACGCACGCCACATCGGCATAGGCGGCATCGCTACGGCTGGGATTATCGGCATCGTCAAGTCTTTCGGCGTGATAAAATCGGCTTTGGGACTGGCTGCCGGGGAGTTCAGCAGGAAAAAATCCACGGAAGAAAGGGAAACCGAAAGAACCCAGAGGGACATCTCTATGAAAATCGTCATTTTCGGAATCGTCATCACCTTGATTGCAGTGTTCCTGTTCTTCCTGTTCGGGGTCGTGGACAATGTATGGCATGCCGTCATCGGAGTTCTCGTAGTCGGCATCATCGCCTTCCTGTTCACTACCGTAGCGGCCAATGCCATCGCGATAGTCGGCTCCAACCCTGTCAGCGGCATGACGCTTATGACGCTGATACTGGCCTCGCTGGTGATGGTGGCCGCCGGACTCAAAGGCACGGCCGGAATGACGGCCGCCTTGATCATCGGAGGTGTGGTATGCACGGCGCTTTCCGTGGCCGGGGCCTTCGTGACCGACCTTAAAATCGGGTACTGGATCGGTTCCACCCCGAAAAAACAGGAAAGCTGGAAATTCCTCGGTACCCTCGTTGCGGCGGCTACGGTGGGAGGAGTGATGCTTGTCCTGAACAAGACATACGGCTTCACTGGAGAAAACGCCCTTGTCGCCCCGCAGGCCAACGCTATGGCGGCCGTCATCGAGCCTATGATGAACGGCGGGAACGCGCCCTGGCTGATGTACGGAATCGGGGCAGTCATCGCCGTCATACTCAATTTCCTGAAGGTTCCTGCACTGGCCTTTGCCCTCGGTATGTTCATCCCCCTCGACCTGAATATGCCGATGCTTGTCGGCGGAGCGATTTCCTGGTTCGTAAGTACACGCAG
This sequence comes from uncultured Bacteroidales bacterium, assembly GCA_949295645.1. Taxonomy (GTDB): domain Bacteria; phylum Bacteroidota; class Bacteroidia; order Bacteroidales; family UBA932; genus Cryptobacteroides. Next base: position 2,759 of record CASFLY010000012.1, read on the forward strand.
CAAGGACAAGGCGGCCAATGATGCCCGTCAGGAAAAGGGGACCCTCATCGCATCCGGATTCATCGCAGGAGGAGCCCTTATGGGAGTGGTCAGCGCCATCCTCAAATTCGCGGATGTAGACTGGTACATAGCCCCTTCCGTCTGGACCGAACCGGTAGCCGTCATCCCTTATATCCTTATCATAGGATACATCGTCATATCATCGATTAAAGCAAAAACAGCAAGATAATATTATGGAAAAAATCACAGACAGGTTCCTGAGATACGTCGCCGTGGACACGCAGTCCGACCCTGATTCCGAAAGCCAGCCGAGCAGCGAAAAGCAGCTGGATCTGCTTAAAATGCTGAGGGATGAGCTCAGGGCAATGGGGATAGAGGCCGACATGGACGAATACGGATATGTGATGGCCGGCATTCCGGCCAATGAGGGTATGGAGGATGTGCCTCCGATAGGGTTTATCGCCCACGTGGATACGTCTCCCGATGCGCCGGGCTGTAATATCAGGCCTCAGATCATCCCGGACTACGACGGTAGCGACATCCCCCTGAAAGGTGTTCCGGGCCTGTCGCTGAAAGTGTCGGAATTCCCGGAACTGGGCGAATACAAAGGGCAGACCCTCATCACTACGGACGGAACGACCCTGCTGGGGGCGGATGACAAGGCCGGAGTCGCCGAAATCATGAGCATGGCCGAGTACGTTATGACCCACCCGGAGTTCAGGCACGGAGAAATCCGGATAGGATTCACGCCCGACGAGGAAATCGGACGGGGAGTAGTGAAATTCGATGTGGCGAAATTCGGGGCGAAGTATGCATACACGATGGACGGAGGAAAAATCGGAGAATTGGAATACGAGAATTTCAACGCCGCTTCGGCGACAGTCCGCATCCAGGGGCGCAATATCCATCCGGGCTATGCCAAGGACAAGATGCTGAATGCGATACTGATAGGGATGGAGTTCAATTCCCTGCTGCCGGCAGCGCAAAGGCCCGAGCATACCGACGGTTATGAGGGGTTTTTCCATATCACCGATTTCAAGGGGACTGTCGAGCAGGCGGAATTTTCATACATCATCCGCGACCATGACCTCGGGCTCTATGAAAAAAGGAAAGAGACAATGCGCAAGTGCGCGGACTTCATCAACGGGAAATACGGAGAAGGTGTGGCCTCCGTGGAAATCAGACACCAATATTATAATATGAGAAAAGAAGTGGAGCCGCACATCCACATCGTCGAAAAGGCCGTAAAGGCAATGGAAATGGAAAGCATTACCCCTATAGTCCGTCCTATCCGGGGCGGCACTGACGGGGCAAACCTTTCATTCATGGGCCTGCCGTGCCCGAACATCTTTGCCGGCGGACACAATTTCCATGGCAAATTGGAATTCGTGCCGGTCGAAAGTATGGAAAAGGCGGTGAAAGTCATCCTCAACATCATCAGCCTCTTCGGCAAACAGGCCTGACAAGAAGAAACCGGACAAGGGAATGCTATTCGACTTCCTTGAAATCTTCCTTGCCGACTCCGCACAGAGGGCAGACCCAGTCTGCAGGGAGATCTTCAAATGCTGTTCCCGGAGCAATCCCGCTGTCAGGATCGCCTGCCGCCGGATCATACTCGTATCCGCAGATGACGCAAACGTACTTTTTCATATTCCGTAAAACCATTAAATTATTATCTGAGCCTGTCGGCTACTTTTTTCCAGTCTATAAGATTCCAGACAGCTTCCAAATACGCCGCCCTGCGATTCCTGTAGTCGATGTAGTAGGCGTGTTCCCATACATCCAGCGTCAGAAGCGGGGTCAGCCCCTGGGTCATCGGATTGTCCGCGTTCTGGGTCTGCACGATCAGAAGATTCGCGTCCTTGTCCTCGCAGAGCCACGCCCACCCGGAGCCGAACAGAGTGGCTGCCGCCTTTATGAATTCAGCCTTGAAGTCAGCCACCGAGCCGAATGCCTTTTCCAGCTTTTCACGCAGCAGGTCCGGAATTTCAGTCTGTACAGGAGAGAGCGTCCGGAAATAAAAATCATGATTCCAGGCCTGGGCCGCATTGTTGAAAACCGCCCCGCCTGCCTTCATCACGATTTCTTCGATTTCCATATCCTCATAGGGAGATCCTTCGATCATCTTGTTGAGATTGTCGATATAGGTCTGGAAATGCTTCCCGTAGTGGAATTCTACAGTTTCCGCACTTATGGCCGGAGCCAGCGCATCCGGTGCATACGGCAATTCTGGTAATGAATGGATCATAATGTAATAATTTTATAAAACTCCCTCTTCGTTCCTTCCTCCGCCAAGCAAAGATATAATAATTTTCACAAGCTGTCCCACTTTTTCGAAATTATTATCCGCCCCCGCCCGCACTTTCCCTGCCTCCCGGACACCGCTTCCCCTTTCATCTACCGCGAATTAAACATTTTATCAATTTTTATCCCGCCAATTACAATTTCAAAGCATAATCAAAAAAGTTTGAAAAATTTTTTTGAATTTATTTGCAAGTTCCTTTTAATTCATTACCTTTGCAAAAGACATAAGAATTTTTTTCGTGTCTATTTGTTAAGTTCGTTTTATATATGGGCAGGTTCCTTGGGGAGGGAATCTGCCTTTCTTTTTGTCTGCATACCAAAATTTTTGTATTTTTGGTGACGCCCTCCGATTCTGCTGGCTTGCGAAAGAGGATATTTGCTGATCACATTACTATAGAAATGCTTATAAGACACATACTTGCGAGTATATGTATTACAATATCATACGTTGCCGTAACCTATGCCTCTCCGGGAAAGCCCGGCTGTGGCGGTGATTGCGGTCTCGTATTCCATTCCCATGAAATCAATCCGGACGCCAGAACGTCTCTCAGTCTGACCGGGAGCCGCCCGATCAGGGTAAAAGGGAACGGCATCGTATTGTCATTCGATATGAAAATAAAACAGAATGCCAATGCGTTCGGGACGGTCTGCCGGATTTCGGACAAAAATTCAGGATATCTGGAACTCATTTCCAATCATAACGGCAGCATCCTGTATATGATTTACGCAGGAACTTCCGGTGTCCTGTCCAACACTCCTATCGGTGTGGCATACGGAGAATACAATCATGTAAGAATATCATTGACAAAAGAGGAGATCAGATGCCGCATAGGAGCGGATTCCGTCTCCGTACCATTGCGGACGTCCCCGTTCGAAAAGCTGGATATCAATTTCGGCTGCAGTTACGGGACGGAATATTTCAATACTGACCTGCCGCCGTTTACCCTGAAAAATGTCCGCATTTACAATATGGACGGCGCACTTCGGTACTGCTGGCCATTGGACAGACATGCAGGGAACGTCGCATACGATACGGAACGGTCGAGAAAAGCCATAGCCCTGAATCCTGAATGGGAAATAGACCGGCATACGGACTGGGCTGGCATTTTCAGCGTGTCCATTCCCGAAGCGAATCCTCAGATAGCCTACGACTCTGACAAATGCAGGATTTTCATCGCCTACGATGATACTGTAAAGGTTCTGCATCTTGCCGACGGAAAGACAGAAGCACTTCGTGTCGGGCGCGGAGAGCCGTTTTATACGGTAGGCAACAGTCTCATTTATGACAGCAAGGGAGACCGGCTTGTATCCTACAATGCCATCTCCGGACAGATCAGAACCTTTTCATTCGGGACACGCTGCTGGGACGGAGCCGGACAAGACAGTACTGTACTTGAAAGGCAGCATCACACGAAATACTTCGACAAAAGGAACAATATCCTGTATATATTCGGAGGATACGGTCATTACAGATACCACAATGACCTGCATACCGTAGATCTCGGCACGGGAAACTGGGCCTCGTCGTCATTCGACAAGATTGCACCGCGATACCTCAGTGCTTTAGGTATGTCCGACGGGGAGCTGTATCTGGCCGGAGGATTCGGCAGCGACAGCGGCAAGCAGGAAGAAAACCCGCAGAACTACTACGATATTTACAGAATCGATCCTGATTCGATGGACTGCGCCTATTGTACAGAAATAGAATTCCCGGAAGAAAAGTATTATGTTTTCGGTAAATCATTGATTCCGGGGGAAACCGCGGGAAAAGTGTACGCGATAGTTTACAGCAAAAGCATATTCAACACCGAAGTCCGCCTCGTAAGCATGGACCTGTCTTCAGGGAAAGTTTCAGAATACGCGTCCCCTATAGGCTTCAGGTTTCATGACATCCGGTCATACGCAGACCTGATCCTGTCCGAAACTACCGGAGCCGCATACTGCATACTTGCCGCCCCGGGTGCCGGTGGCAATACGGACATAGACATCTACGGTATCGATTTCCCTCCATACGCGAAAGGGGATATCGTCGACATCCCGCATTACAGACGGGATATACTATGGGCAGCTGCAGCAGCCGTCATTCTCGCCGCATTATCAGGAGCCATCGCCGCTATCTGTCGCAAGAAAAAGGGATCCGGCCCCGAAGAAAGGGTAAAAGACGGCGATACAGTTGTCCGTCTCCGACCGGAAAACGTCCGCAATGCGTACATCAGGATGCTCGGAGGATTCAGTATAACTGATAAAAACGGGGAAGACATCACCAAATCATTTTCCCCTATGCTCCGGAATATCTTCGTTTTCCTGATACTGAAAAATGGCGAGGGCGGCAAAGGCCTGCCTTTACAGACTCTTGACGAGACCTTCTGGCCGGATCTCGAGCATTCCGACGCGATCAACAACAGGCGTGTAAACCTGAGCAAGCTCAGGAGCATCCTGAAAAATGCAGATGAAATCCATATCAGGAATGAAAGCGGCATCATCTGTATCGACGGGACCGGGGACAACTGCGACTACATAGCATTGCGGCAGGCACTGGCGGATTTCAAGAAAGCCTCGCTCGACCTCCCTTGGAAAGACCGGATGAATATGGTATCCCCGCTTGTTTCAATGGCAGCGGCAGGGCCGCTGCTGCCGGAAATAAATGCAGACTGGATAGAAGAATTCAGGAACAGCCTGTTCTGGCAGTTTTCCGAAATCCTGTCCGGGACTTTGTGCACATCCGACTCTTCGGAAGCGTTGAAAATGCAGATCCAGACGGCAAACATCCTGCTTTCATACGACACCATCGATGAAGATGCCATAAAGATAAAGTGCCGGGCGCTGTACAGGCTGGGCCAGAAAGGACTCTCCAAACAGACGTTCGACACTTTTGCGGCATCCTACAAGGCTCTGATGGACAGCGAGCCTGAAATATCATTCAAAGATGCAGTAAAATAAAGGGCAGCCTGTTCAATGCCCGCCCCAATCAGACGGGCTGCCGCCCATATACAGGTCAAGCGTTCCGCCATTGCTTATATCCGAAAAATCCAGACAGGGCACATCCAGCGGCCGGCCGTTCAGCTCCGCTTTCTGAATATAGATGTTGTCCGGGCCGTTGTTGTGAGCCCTTATCGTGAACTTGTCCCCGGAATAATAACCTTCTCCCAAACTGTATTCTATAACGTCGAATACCGGGCTTGTAATCTGCATCACATTGTCTCCCGGACAGGATGGATGAATTCCCGAAGACGCCAGGACATACCATGCGGACATCTGCCCTACATCATCGTTGCCCACCAATCCTTCCACTTTGTTTGCGTATGCTTTGGAGCAAATATATCTGGTCCATTTCTGCGTCTCTTCCGGATGACCGAGACTGTTGAAAAGGAACGGGACAAAATGAACCGGCTCGTTGGCATGATTGTAATAGGAATTCCACAGCATATCCTCGGGCATGTTGTCGAAGAACCGTCTCAAGTCCTCCAGAACCTTTTCCCTTCCGCCCATCAGTTCCACCATACCATCGACATCATGAGGGACAAACCATCCCTGCTGGTAAGGATTCGATTCCGTACAGCCATATCCTTCCTCCAGCCTTGCATTCTCCGGAAGGTCAGCCCAGGAACCATCCGCATTGCGCGGCCTGAACCAGCCGAAACCGCTGTCGAAGATATTCCTGTAATCTTCCGAATACCGGTAATATACCGATGAAATGTCCTTATGTCCCGAAAGTTCTGCAAACCGGCCCAGGCACCAGTCGGAATAGGCGTATTCCAGAGTCTCCGAAATTTTGCCCGGCGTCCAGCCCAACGGTTCGTTGCCGAACTTGGCAGACGTATTCATAGCATATTCAAGAGCCTTGTCAGCATCGAAAGTCCTTATGCCCTTTGCATAAGCGTCAGCCAATATCGAAAGGGCAGGGTTTCCGAGCATGCATCCCGAATATGAGTTGAATATCTCCCACCTTTCATAATAATGTCTGCCGCTACGGTCGGCCAGCTCCGTAAGGGAATTGATGACGTCACTCACTAACCCGGGATTGATAATGGTCTGCAACGGCATCTGGCTTCGGAATACATCCCAACCGCTGAATATGGTCCTTTTGGTAAAGGAACTGTCCGATTGATGTATTTTATAGTCCCCTCCGACATATCTTCCGTCCACATCGACAAATACTCTCGGATCCAGCATCGTATGATACAGGGCTGTGTAGAAGACCGTTTTTTCATCTTCCGTGCCTCCTGCTATCTTCACTTTGCCCAGTTCTCTGTTCCATAAGGCCTTGGCTTCGGCCCTGACTTGAGAAAACGTCTTGTTTTCTATCTCATGCCTGAAATTCCGCTCTGCACCTTCAGCATCGACGTAGGAAATTCCGACTTTCAAGGTAATATTATCCTTGTCTTCCGTAGGAAATTCCGTAAAGAATCCGATGTGTTTTCCCTCGAGTTCCGGCACGCTGCGGATGATTTCAGCCTCGGATACCAGCTCCAGATACGGCCGGCTCACTACGTCGTCCTTCTTGCGCGGCCACCCTTCCGGAATGTCCGCACTCCAGAAGCCGAATTTTTCGAGAGGCTGACTGAACTGCGCATAAAAATACATAGTGTACCGTACATTTCCGTCGCCGTTGCCGAGTCCTCCCGTCTCCGGAGTGCACTCGATCCATCCTGAAACGGTGTTATCATCTTCGACACGGAGATACTGACGACCGGAACTTCCTCCGATCCTGCGGGCCAGATCTATCTGTATTCTGGACGTATCCGATTCCGGAAACGTAAAAGAGAGTATGCCGCAATGAGGAGTGGCAGAGCATTCTACACCGATGCCATAATCTATAAGATGGACTTTGTAATATCCGGGCTCCGCTGTTTCTGTCGGTTTGTCATAGTACGACCTCCACCCGTCCACAGACATATCTTCCAATCCGGCAATCGTTTTCAGTGGTCCGGTCGTAGGCATCACCTGGAAATTTCCGAACTCCCCGAACCAGCCGGTCCCGCTCATCCGCACCATCGAGAATCCTTCAATGGTTTTCATTTCGGAACTGTAACCGCTGGCATTGTCCCCGCCCGTCACAGTGTCCGGACTCAGCTGGACCATTCCGAAAGGGACGACTGCGCCAGGGAATGTCTTGCCGAGACCATGGTACACACCGGCTCCGGCAATGCTTGTACTTGCACCGATGAACGGGTTCACATAGTCGGCAGGATTCTCGACTAAAGCGGGAGACGTCGAGCAGGATATCGCAGACAATGCGATAAAAACATTCTGTATTAACTTCTTCATAATGACTGTTACCGATATTCGAATGAAGGCGGTACGGATGCAGCTCCCCACTGTTTGTCAGGTGTTTTCCCCATCGTAAACTCCAGGACGCCGCCTCCCGTCAGGTCATCGTGCGAGAACCAGCATTTGTTCCATTCACGACCGTTGAATACCGCCTTATGGATATATTTGTTTTCCGGAGAGTAATTATGGCATCTGATCTCAAAGACTTTTCCGTTGTCAAGGTGGATTTTTGCATTTTCAAAGACCGGACTGCCGATGACATATACCGGCAGTCCCGGGGTCACAGGATAGAATCCGAGTTGCGAGAACACCACAAATGCGCTCATCCCTCCACCGTCCTCGTCTCCGCAAACTCCCATCAGGTCGTTTCTGAACCACGTATCGACAAGCTGCCGTACCATTTTCTGGGTCAGCCACGGAGCACCTGCATACGAATACAGATACGGGACATGAAGGCTTGGCTCATTGCCCATAGAGAACTGGCCTACGATCCCGGTCTGATCCGGAATCTTGGCATAGAACCGGAATTTCGGGACACCGAGCGGAGTCGCAAACATCTCTTCCAACTCCGAAATGAAAGCCTTCGGGCCGCCCATCAGCGCCACAAGGTCCGCAATGTTATGCTGGACTTCCCACCGGAATATCCAACCGTTGTTTTCCCCGTAATAATCTCTCGCCGTCCGGTCTCCGAGCATCGTATAGTCCATCGGATAAATGAAATTGCCTTCGGAATCCTTGGGGTGGAAGAAGCCTGTTTCGGGATTATAGATATTCCGGTAATTGTAGCTGTGGCCGATAAAGTACTCGTAGTCGTCCGCAAGACCGAGATGATCCGCTATCTGCGCCAGACACCATTCATCGTAGGCGGTACCGAGGGTAACCGCTACCGGCTGCCGTTTTTCCCATCCTGGATCTACCCTCGGATCCGTCTCCTCTTCCCCTGGTCTCAAGGCAGGGAAATACCCGTTTTCCCGGTAGAAGCGATCCAGAGCCCCGGCCTTTTCGTCAGACCAGGGTACAAGGGTCTTCTCCGTTATCGCATTTTTTGCGGCAGCGTACGCCTTCCCCAAATCAAAACCCGTCAGCCCTTTTGCGCAGGCATCAGCAAACGAAGCCACCGCATGATTGCAGTTCATTCGCCTTGTATCTCCTACCATCTCGGGAAATGTCGGCATCCAGAACTCGTCCATCTGTTCTGCCATAGCAATGTACGAATTGAGCATATCCGACTCTTTTTCCGGCTCCAGAATTATCCTCAACGGATGCACCGCACGATAAGTATCCCATATCCAGTCATCATTGTAAAAGTCGAAGCCTTCGGATTCATGGACTTTTCCGTCGAACGGACTGTAATAGCGGCCGTCTTCATTCATGTTTATCATACGCTCATACGTCCTGTACAGCGACGTATAAAATACGGTAAGCGCATCTTCGTCGGCCCCGCTCACTTCTATCTGTCCCAGCGTCCTGTTCCAGAGATCCCTTCCATAAGACATTGTTTTCTGAAGATCGAATCCTTCCATTTCCCTGTAAAGGTTCGCCTTTGCCTGATCCTGATCTATAAATGAGACTCCATAACGCAACAGGACATTTTCAGTACCTTCAGGGAACGTCAGCACTATGCTTTCCCCCTTGCCGGAAGGGACTGTCTCGGAAGAAACCGGATCTACGGAGGTCTCGAAATAAGCATAGACATTCGTCGGATATTCCCTTATCCGTTCATATCCTGCGACTGAGTTTTCCTTGCCGGTCATCGCACCGTTGCTCGTACTCAGGACTATTGCAGGACTGCCATTCCCGGAAAATCCGAATGAATAAACAGCACTCTGATGAGAAGGCGCATAGTCTGCCGTCACGTCTTCACCGTCTATGTACACCGAATATGAATATGGCGTAATCCGCTCATTGTCATAACTGTACGAGACACCGGACGTCTTTACGTTCCGGGACGAGCCGAAAACAAGAATGTTGAATGCGGAGGACTCCCTGTGCATCGTCGTTATGACAGGCAGGCCCGAGATCCTTGTCCCCGTGTAGTCCGCACGTTTCGGATAAACCCTCACCATGCTGTTCGGCAACTGGACTGTAGGATAAGTCGGGACGAGCAGAATACTGATGTTCCCCATATAAGGGTTCACATAATCGACCGGAGTCTTGGCAGGATGGCAAGCCAATAAAAGCAGCCCCGTCACGAAAATAAAGATACAGTTCGGAATTTTCATAATCAATCATTGCTATGCATGGCATCTGTAGCGGCATAAAGTTCCGTCAAAGCTTCCATTCGTGAAGCTATGGGCGTAACCTTATCATTTTCAAACATATAAATGCTGTGCGTATAATCGAAACCATAAAGCCTGTTGCCGATTACCAGTTCTTTCAGATCGTCTATCCGGGAGGCCGTACCTTCGTCTCCGACGTTTTCAGCCCATACGTCCACACCATATCCGCGGTCATCGATATATTTTCGGATACGTGCGATTTCTTCCACATTTTCGATACCAGGCGTCAAACCGGTATATTCCACCATTTCGCCTGTTTCTCCCGCATAGTCAAGCAGATAGTCTGAATCCTCCATAGTCATAAGGCTTGCCGCTCCTCCAGAACTGCTGTTCAAGGCATCGTTCCACTGCGCGGCAGTGTACTGCACGCCCGGCACATTTATCACGACTCTCTTCCCTGTTCCTTCAAGCAGAGACCTCGTGTAGTCGAGAAGCCACAGCACTTTTTCCCGTTTCGAATCACGGTACCACGTAAGGACATCGAACCAGTAAATGCCTTTCAGCTCTCCCGGTTTCAGTACGGTGACATCATCCCAGGACGCGAAGTCCGAAGACCATGCAGAATTCGCATCGTCCAAGGTAACATATTTTTTCTGCATTTCCGCCCTGAAATCCGCTATCGCATTGTCTGCATAGCACCAGAATTTCTGGGTTTTGACACTTTGGGTCCAGGTCGGAGGATATATGGGCTCGCCTGCCACTCCGAGTGCCGGCTCTATGAAATCGACACAGTCCCACAACCCCTTTTCTTTCAGTATGACAATCATTTCGGAGGTTTTCTGCTTAACGAGTTCCTCGAAACCGTCATACCAATAGGAGACCGAACCTGCGGCCAGGTCCCCGTCCTGACTGACGAGATACGTATCGGGGTTCTTGTCCCTGTACCATTGCGGAGGATTTGAAATATGTCCGAGAATGAGTTTTATACGGAAGCCGGCTTCCTTTGCCCATTGCATGTATTTGAAAAACTGGGCGTAGTAGTCCCACATGCCTTCCGACTTCTCCAAGTACCAATGCATTTCTACTCGAAGGACATTCACGCCCATAGACTTGTACAGTTCGAAGCGTTTTTTGATGTTTGCCTCCGTGTCATTCGCCACCCAGTCGGCAATGTCGGTCATCGCATTCCGGCACACCGCTGTCTGGGACGGTCCGCCGCCGTTTTCCGGATTATGCTGATCCGTGCATCCGCAAGAAAAAAGACACATGCACATCAGCGATATAAAAAATACGGTCATCTTTTTCATATACGTCGTTTTTACCAAAGCGTCAACTGAACGGCCGGAGCGTAATTGTATTTTGCCGCCGGTGCAGCACTCAGGGCTCCTACCCTGAAATAATATTTGTTTCCTCTCTGAACTTCGTCGGCGACATTGTTCAAATCCATAGAGATCGACATCTCGTAATCTTCAGGAACATCATTGTCGATATTGACTTCCCACAAGTCGTATTTCGTACCATTGCCCACGGCATGTTCCCTGTGCACGAATATACCGATTTTGGACACCTGGTCTTCAGTATTCTGTCTAAGTTTGAATGTTGCCTGCACGGAAGAAGGGGATGTCTGTTCTATTTTCACATCCTTCAGCGTGATATACGGCGTCACCTTGAATGTATAGTGGTTATCCCCCGGATTCAGACGTACATTCCTCAGCGTATCCGGGACAAAGTTCCCCTGGTTCAGGAATATGTCGTAGTCTCCGGAAAACATGAGATTGTTCCGAAAAGTCCCGTCCGTCTTGAAATATGCGATCTGCAGAGGAGGGTCCTGAAAGCCAAGCTCGATGTACCTGATCAACGATCCGTTATAAATGTCCTGTTCTATGAGTTCTCCGGTGTTCTTGTCGACGATTTCACCGAAGAAGCGGGCATCAGGCCCCTTCATATTGTCTTTCTGACAGGACGCTAACGCCAACAGACAGGCTGCAGCCGATAAAATAAGGTTTGTTTTCATATTATCATAAATTACGCAGGATTCTGGATAATACCGGAATTGCCCGTTCCTGGAATCTGCCTGTAATAAGATGTATAGAAGAACGTCTGTCCGGTAAATTCCGGCATGGTCATTCTGACGAAAATATATTTGGGATTTTCCTCTCTCAGGTCGATGAACGGCACTAAGGAAAGTTTTTTCCTACCGACAAAACTCGTATGGAAGGTTCTCCAGCGGAACAGATCCCAGTATCTTTTGTTCTCGAATGCAAGCTCTACCCGTCTTTCGTTTCTCACAATGGCTCTGTCATTGTTCTCGTTTCCCGAAAAATGCAGTTCGTCCGTATGCCCGGCCCGCTTTCTTATGGCATTGATGGCTTTTTCACCGTTTTCTATATGGACAGCATCAGGATTCGTCATCTCCACGGCAGCTTCTGCATAGTTCAGCAGGACTTCTGCATAACGCATATCTATCCATGTATTGTCTCCATATCCCGTCTCGGCAGGTATGGTCCGGTTTTCCTGCATCCATTTCCTGATAAGGAACCCGCTTCTGGTATAGCTCCCGCTGCCTCCGGCATCGAAACCGGAATACTTCATCTGGTCAGCGGCTCCGAACGTATAGTAGGCTTTCCCGTCCTTGCCCGTTATGCCTTCGTCTCCGACAGCCGACCGGAATATGTACGAACCGTCGCTCTTGACAATCCCGCCCTGGATAATGATTTTCGTATCCTTGTAGATACTTCCAGGCAGAATCACCGTAGCCTTGAGCCTTGCATCCTTGTTCGCGAAAATTTCAGTCGGGTCATCGAATTTAAGGTAGTTCTTGGAAGGGTCGAATCCGTTAACGTCGGCATCTCCGAGTCCGTCCACAGTAGTCAGGACCTTTACCCCGCTATTGCTGAGACCGTCATCGTTATAATCATCATAGTCATCCACCAGATCGAGGGTAGGATTCGTCCTGCCGGGATATTTCCAGCCGTAGGCAAGTTGGACGGGACGGGCAAAAATGTCGAAATTGTGCGTCAGGTATGTCGCCGTTTTGTAGCCTCTGCAGAAAATCGGTTCCTGTGGAGAGGAAATGCAGTCATCCGGACTTTCGAAAAGCATCTGATAATTTTCTGCGGCCTCGTCCGGGGATGCAGGATCTGGCCGGAACAGGCCGAACAGTTTCGAATCAATCAGTTCCTTTCCTGCGGAAAGGACTTGCCCGTAAAAATAGTCCGCCTGCGAGGGGTCGATACCCACAAGTTCCTTATCTACGGCCTCCCCTTCATAATACACTCCGTTTGCCTGGGTAAACTTGGCTATGCTTGCCGCATACAGGGCGTATCTTGTCTTGTAGGCGAGGGCGCTCCATCTGTTGAATCTGCGGGTATCTGTCCCCCAGTCGAGCAGACCGGCGGCTTTGCCGCATTCTTCGACTACGAATTTCCACGTATCGAATTCCGTGCTCCTGTCCACCCGAAGATTCTCTACATATCCGTCACCGAGGTATTCCTGTGCTTCCTTTATGACAGGGACTCCCCCGTATCTTTTGGCCAGTTCACCATAACACATCGCCCTCATCATATATCCTTCTCCAAGATACTGTTGCTTCTTCTCCTCGGAAACGGCAAATTCAGGATTCTTTTCAATGAAAAGATTGATGTCGCGTATCAATGAGTAGGCGTCGGACCACAAATCGGCGGCCTCAAGGCCTATGTCATCGAACTGCGAGTGCATGGATTCATCGCAATAGTCGCCGGACAGATGGTTTCCCCACCCGCTTCCCTGCTTGAAGCCCTCGTAAGGAGACCAGTTGAAGTCTTCTACCGGCAGCCGTCCATACAGGTTTGCCGCATAAGCATCTATCGCGGCTTCGGACGAAACGATGATCTCTTCCGACACCTTGTTCCTCGGATCGATGTCGAGAAACTTGTTGCAACTTACCGCAAACAGTCCCGACAAGACGGCAAAAGCATATATCGTTTTTCTCATATCCAACATATTAGAAAGTTATACTTGCGCCAATATTAAAGCACTTTGTCAATGGATAGTTGATGCCGGAACTGCTCTCTCCCTCGACCTTTTCCGGATCGAATGCCTTGACGAATTCATCGCAGAATGTCAGAAGGTTGTTTCCGTTGACATAGATACGCAGGGAACCTATTTTGACTCTGTCCAGAATTTTCGAACTGAAAGTATAGCCGAGTTCAACGGATTTCAGCCTGACATAGCTGGCATTTCTCCTCCACAGATCGGTTTCATAATACAGGCATCCCGTATATCCGTCCGGTCGTATGGCCGGCCATTTGCCTTCTACCCATCCGCTTGTCTCGTCATACGGATCGGCGAGGTGCCACCTGTCCATAAAATACTCCGGAGTGTTTCCCGACTGATACAGCATGGTTCCGTAGCAGTCCCGATAACGGACTGTATATCCTGCCGCGCCCTGCCAGAGCATATTGAAATCGAATCCCCGCCACGACGCGGAGAGGGTAAGTCCGTAATACATTATAGGAGAGCTTCCCCAGAACAGCGGCATCATATCGGCAGAATCGATATGTCCGTCTCCGTTTATATCCTTGATTCTGTAGTCTCCCGGCAGTTCCTTGTCATTTCCTACGGAGCCGTTCTGAATCGGTGATTCGGCTATTTCATCTTCGGACATGAACTGTCCGTCGAGTTCGTATCCCCATACGATATTCTGCCAGCGGCCTGTAGACTGGTTCCGCCACCTGTCCCAACTGCTGTTGAAAGAACTTTCCTCGGCATAAATCGTTTTGGTTCTGGAAAGGCACATATTTCCTTCGATGGAATAAAAGAAATCCCCTATATTGTTGCTGTGCGACAATGTCAGCTCTATACCCTGCGTACTGTCGGAATTCAAGTTTTCCTGCGGCAATGTAGCTCCGAATGTATTAGGCAAAGATACAAGCCTGTTTGCAAGCAGGCCGGTCCTGTCCCGGCGGAACAGGTCGAATTCTCCTGCCAGCATTCCTTTCCAGAAAGAAAAATCGAAACCTACGTCATACATATAGGAGGTGTACCAGGTAAGATCCGGATTGGTTATGGCCGGGGATTTCACTCCGGAAGTAAAGTCTCCGGAAGCGAATGAAGCGCCGCCGGAATTCAACATATATCCGGCAACATACTGGAAGGGATCCCCTGCATCCTCTCCTGAAACACCGAAAGACGCACGGAGCTTCAGATTGGTAATGAAAGCGGCATTGTTTTTCACCCATGGTTCTTCGGATATTTTCCACCCTATGGAACCCATCGGGAACCATGCCCACCTGTGCTCCGGGGAATAACGGTAAGAACCGTCATAGCGGAATGCGAATTCTGCCAGATACTTGTCCTTGAATCCGTAGTTGAACCGGCCGATGAGAGAAAGATATCTCGCCTCGGACGAATTTCCGCTATTCGTCATATCCCCTACTCTTCCGAAATCCAGATCGTCTATGGTATAAAAATCATAGTAACGCCTCCCGCTCATAAAATTGCCCGTCTGCCTTTTCCCTTCGAAGGCCACTACTGCTCCCACATCGTGTTTCCCGACAAATTTACGGTTGTAGCTCAACATTGCCTGCATAAACAGTCTGTCGTCGCTGTATGCTTCCTGATAGATATTCGCAGGGGAATTCGTAAGATGCGTCTTGTAAGTATCGGTACCGGCATCGTATGAATACAGGTCAAATGCCTTTCCCAACTTCTTCACCTTATTTTCATTTACGTCGTATGCCACCTGGGCCTTGAATTGAAGACCTTTCAGGAATGGTGCATCGTATGTCAGCGCGGCAAGGGACTGGAATGTCCTGATATTGTGATTGTCATAGCCGGAAAGGTCGGTATTCGATCCTGCTACGGGATTGACTCCGAAAGTAAAGTTGTTGTAATAATCCTCGTTCCCGTTTGCGTAAACAGGAGTGACAGGAGGTTCTACTATTGAAACAAAGAAAACACTTGCATAATTCATATACCCCTGTTTTCTCGTACCGGACATTCCATACAGATTCACGTCAAGGCTAAGGTCTTTCGTAATCTTCGCATGAAGGTTGGATCTTAAAGAGAACTGGTTGTATGAAGTGCTGTTCTTTTTCAGCAGGCCGTCGTCGTTGGTATAATTGAAGCTGGCAAAATACTCGACCCTGTCGTTCCCTCCGGTAAGGGACAGGGTGTACTGCTGCCTTGTCGTCACATCCTTGAACATCGCCTCGTAATAGTCGTAGCTCTCGTGCCCGGGAGCGCCCTCCTGCCAGGCCTGAAGCTCATTTTCGGTAACATACGGCGAATTGCCTATATTCACCTGGGCGTCATTCATAAGTTCATACCATTGGCCAGCATCGCACATTTCAGGCATATAGGTCGGAGAAGCCAGTCCGACATTCATCGACAAGGTGACTGTCGGCTTCTGTTTCTTTCCTTTTTTCGTAGTCACTATGACCGCTCCGTTGGAAGAATTCATACCGTAAATCGCAGCCGTGCCGTCTTTCAGGAAAGAAATGCTTTCTATGTCATCCGGGCTCAGTCTCTGGAACTCGGTACTGCCATCCCTGACGATGCCGTCGATGATAAACAGAGGAGCGCCGAGGCCCCGGATATTGATTGCCGTATCAAACATTCCCGGCTGACCGCTCTGCTGTCTGACATTGAATCCGGCGACCTTTCCGGCAAGATTCAGGGCAAGGTTCGGAGATTTGGTCGTAACGATGTCTTTCGATGTGATATTGGCCACGGCTCCTGTCAGACTTTCTTTCCTTACGGCACGATAGCCTACCACTACCAGTTCGTCCAGGACAGTTTCTTCCGGAGTAATGGCGATTCTCAACGGACTGCTGTCCGTAACTTTCAACGTGACAGTCTGATACCCGAGATATGTCACTTCGATTTCAGAACCCGCAGGGACACTGATGGAGAATGAGCCCGAGACATCGGATACAGTACCGTTCCGAGTCCCTTTTTCAACTATATACACACCCGGCACCGTCTGCTCCTGTTCATCCACTATCACTCCTTTTATGTCGAGCGCATTCTGCGCATCCGCGTACGGCGACATCGAAAATACGAAAGCCGCCATACAAATGACAATATATGTAATCCTGTTCATTTTTGTCGGAAATTACTGTTGGTTCTGTTATGGATATGCTAACGGCGACCACTGGTTGATCACTTCCGAAGGAATGCCGATATTGCCGTTGCCGCTGTAGTCCGGGACTTCTATCAGATCCGTATTTTCATTGAGTTTCCAGTAGGCTATGAGATGTTCCGCTGCAGGATCTGCGGAAATGGATTTGTTGTTTTGCAGAATTTCCTCTTCCGTCAGGACTTTGTCCCATACGCGGATCTCTCCTATGGAACCATACAGGTACCTGCTGCTTTCGCAAGCCATCCCGACCATAAAATGTTCGAGTTCGGGCTTCTGAACACCGGCAGTACGGCCCAGATCGACTGTGCTGCTCCTCAAGTCCAGTTCATCTTCCAGAACTCCGTTGACATAAAGTCTGGCGGTCTTGCCAATTCCGTCGAATGTCGCGGCTACATACGCCCACTCTCCGTATTTGACACTTGTCTCGCTCTTCAACTCCCCGTCGAGAGTGTACAGATTGTATTTTCCTCCGTTCTGTCTGAGCAGGAATGTCCCTTCAAGTCCCATTATCGAATTCAGCATTCCGGCCTGGTCGATACATACGAAGGCTTCGAACGATACGGTTTCAAGGGCCGAATACTTTTCATCCTCCTCGAAATTCGGCACCTGGAAGTATGTCGTATACAGTCTGGCTGCCCACGGTGCGATGTAGACGGACACCGCGATTTCAGCAGTCTGGCCCGCAGCATCCGACACGGTGACAGTCGTGCTGCCTTCGGCGACTCCGGTAATCCTCACATTGGACGCCACGATTTCCGCTTCCGCTATGGATTCAGAAGAAGAAGATACGGTGTAGCCTCCGTTGCCGTACTGTATCGGAATCTGCTTTGAAGCACCGGCCGCTACTGTCAGTTCATCGTCCGGAAGTTTGATACTCGCGACATTCTTGACTTCTATCGTAAACTCTATGGACTCGCCCTCCATATCGGTTATACTGACCATCGCCGAACCTTCTTGCAGACCTTTGAAAAATATCTGCTCGTCATTCGATGGATTCAGCGTCGCGGAAACCGTTCCCGGGGCAGAAGATGTGACGGCATATCCGCCGTTTCCGGTCATTATTTCCACCACCCTGGTTTTTCCGGTAATGATTTCGAATCCATCCGTATCGGTATCGAGAGTAAGTTCGATTGGATTCGACAAAACCGTCAGTGCCACTGAAGCCGTTTTCCCTTTTCCGTCGGAAACCGTCACCGATGTCTGTCCGGAACGTATGGCCTTGACATACACGGCATTTGTCCGTTCAGATGAAATATATGCAGAAGCGATGTTTTCGTCAGCGCATTCTACCGAATACGGCCTGTTACCCTGTTTGATGAGGAACAGCCCGGTAGTATTTGCGTTCAGGGTCAGTTCCGAGCGCCCGAGAATGAGTTCTCTGGCACCGTCGTCCGAAATATCGGTGCATCCGGCAAAAACGGACGCACCGAGAAATATCGGACCAGCAAGAAACAGCAATAACCTGTTCATACCTGGGAATCCAACTGTTACCTACTGTAATCCACAGGGACGTCAGTGGCTGCAAATGAAATTTCACCCACGAGTTCCGCATCGAAATGATAAGGGCCATAGTCTTTAAGGGCAGCCGCAGCGTCTCCGGAAAGTTTCCAGTATCCAAGCAGACCGTAGCTTTCGATTTCGTCTTCCACATCAAGGTATGTGGCATTTGCAGCGATCTGTTCATCACTTCTGGCCACGCTCCATAATCTTGCTTCGGACATACACCCGTTCAGGAAACGGCTCTGGTTCCACTGCCCGAGGAAGAAGTCATCGTACGGGTAAAGGACTCCGTCTTCCTTGCCTTCCCAGTCTTTTCCGTCAAGGCCTAAATTATTCACTATGGTGAGATCTACGAAATCCTGATTAGTGGTTCCTTCCTCTGCCAGTTCTCCGTTAAGGTACAGTTTTACCGTACCCGCCTTAAAAGTAAGGGCTACGTGATACCATTTGCCGGCTTCTATAAACCGTGTATTCAACTCTATACCACCCGGAACGACAGCATTTACCCTGAGCGTGGATCCGTCTTCTACTCCGACCTCGTTAGCCGCATTCAGCCGTATCCAGAAATTGTCTCCCGCACCCATAATGGAATTCAGCCAGTTACTTGTGCTGTTATCTGCCCAGGTCAGGAATGGAGAAGTGAATTTCACCAGACACTCCATCGTTACGGCTTCCATATGGGTAAAGTCAAACGCTTCATAGTATTTTCTCTTGATCGGGACTCTCACTACGGCGTGCGTTCCCTGATTTCCGCCGCCATAGCCGATTCCCATATCGACGCCTTTTGCCTGCGGCGTAACCTTTACGTTTATCGTAGCCGTCTTTTCCTTTGCATCCGTTACGTTGATGACAGTAGAACCTGCTGCAACAGCCGAGATGACTATATTGGTCTCGTTCACGGTCGCCTTTGCGACTGCCTCGTCAGCACTTTCTACCTCATATTCACCGTTACCTGACGCGATGCCGACAATATAGGTCCCTTTTTCCTGGATATTGACAGATGTCTCTGAAAGCACGAGTTCTTCATCCGCAGGGACTCCGGGGTCATCCGGGCCTCCTGCAGGGTCCTCGTTCTTAGGGTCTTTTTCGCATGAAATACAAGCTAAAAGAGAAACTGCCGCAAAAAGAGGCAGTACGGCCGATTTGATAAAATTTGCTTTCATAACCTGGTGTATTAGTTTTAAGATTTCTTCAAAATTATAGGCCGCGCATTAAAATAGTATTAACAAAGCATTAATATGCCATTCATCCGGCATTAATATGTTCCGATATATTTTCCTAAATTCGCGTTTTCAAGTAGGGAATAGTTATGTTCAGGAAATTAGTGTCAGTCGAAGATCCGCTGATAAATGCGGAGGCGAGGGAAATGCTCGGAGAATACGCCGGCGAAACCGTTATCTATGAGGACAGTCCGGGAACGGATGAGGAGACTGTCAGGAGGATAGGAGACGCGGATGCAGTATTGGTGACGTTCAAGACCGGAATCGGGAGGAATGTCATAGAGGCCTGTCCGAAGATAAGGTACATAGGGATGTGCTGCACCCTGTTCGAGCAGAGCTGCAATGTGGATCTTGCCGCGGCGCGGGAAAAAGGGATAACAGTGCTCGGAGTGCGGGACTATGGAGACGAAGGGGTCGTGGAATACGCCATCGGCGAGGTGGTCCGGTTCCTGCACGGCTTCGGAGACAGGCAGTGGAAACCGCAGAAATACGAACTCGGGGGACTCAAGGCCGGCATCATCGGCTTGGGCAAGACCGGCAGGATGACAGCCGATGCGTTCAGATTCTTCGGCAGCAGGGTATATTATTACAACAGGAGCAGAAAGCCCGATGCCGAGGCTGCCGGAATCCGGTACCTGCCCCTGCACGGGCTTCTGTCGGAATGCGACATCATTATGACGACCCTGCCCCGGAACACCATCCTTCTCGGAGAAGAGGAATTCCGGATTATGGGCGGCGGAAAAATCCTCATAAACACCTCCATCGGACCCACATTCGACCTTACCGCCCTGAAAAACTGGCTCCGCTACCACAAGGACAGCTACTATTTCTGCGACGGCACCGGAATGGGCACACTGAGGGATGAACTCGCACACATCGGCAATGTCATCTACACCCCTGCCGTAGCGGGTATGTCTGTCCAAAGCACCGGACGCCTCTCCTCCAAAGTCATAGCCAACATCAGGCAGTACCTTGGATGCGACTAAGACATAAGTCTCACAGCATCGCCTTCACCTGATTGTAGACATTCAGGGCGGTAAATCCGAGCTTCTCGTCTAAGATCTTGTACGGGGCGGAGAAGCCGAACGATTCGAGGCCCCAGACGCGGCCGTTTGCTCCGACAAGGCTCTCGAGGGTCACGGGAAGGCCGGCGGTAAGGCCGAATACCTTGGAGCCGGTCGGGATGACGCTTTCCCGGTATGACTTGTCCTGGGTGCGGAAGAGCCCTTCGGAAGGGACTGAGACGATCCGAACGCGGATGCCGTCGGCTCTCAGGAGTGCAGCTCCGGCAACCAGGGTGGAGACTTCCGAGCCTGAGGCCACGAGGATGATGTCTGGATTTTCATCGGAGCCGCCTACGATGTATGCGCCTTTGGCGGCTGCGGAGTAATCGTTCCCGTCGGGCAGGTTTTCTATGTTCTGTCGCGAGAATATGAGGGCCGACGGGGTGGAGGTGTTCTCCATGGCAAGCTTCCAGGCAAGGGTCGTCTCCTCGGCATCGGCCGGGCGGAGGACAAGCATGGAGTTGCGCCCGCTGTGGTTTTTAAGACGCTCCATCAGCCTGATCTGCATTTCCTGCTCTACCGGTTCGTGGGTAGGGCCGTCTTCGCCCACTCTGAAAGCGTCGTGGGTCCAGATGAACTTCACAGGAGTCTCCATCAGGGCGGCCATCCTGACAGCCGGCTTCATATAGTCGGAAAATACGAAGAAAGTGGCACAGGCCGCTATTACGCCTCCGTGAAGCATCATGCCGATACAGCAGCAGGCCATAGTCAGTTCGGAAACTCCGGCCTGGAGGAATGCGCCTGAAAAATCGCCTTTTCTGAACGAATGCGTCTTTTTCAGGAATCCGTCCGTCTTGTCGGAATTCGACAGGTCGGCCGATGAGACTATCATGTTTTCGACGTGTTCCGCCAGATAGCCAAGTACGGCGGCGGAAGCTGCCCTTGTCGCCGAGCCAGGTTTCTGCACGATGGCGCTCCAGTCGAGTTCCGGAAGCCTGCCGGAGAACCAGAGCTGCATCTTGGAGGCCAGCTCCGGATTCGCCGCAGCCCATTCTGCCTTTGCGGCATTCCTTTCGCGGACTATGGAGCGGAGTTCCTGACGCCGCGCCTCGTAGAGAGCCTTGACCTCAGGGAAGATCTCGAACGGGTCGTCAGGGTTTCCGCCAAGGTTCCTTACAGTGTTGGCATACGCATCCCCGCCGAGAGGCGCACCGTGTGTGGCACAGCATTTCTCATAGCTTGAATTGTCCGCCTTGCGGGCGCCCTTGCCCATTACGGTGTGGCCGATGATCAGCACAGGCCTGCCTTCCGTTTTCCTTGCGGCATCGAGCGCCCCGCGGATCTGGCCGACGTCATTGCCGTCGATTTCCATCACTTCCCAACCCCAGGCCTTGTATTTCATAGCCACATTCTCGCTCGTCACGTCTTCGGTCGAAGAAGAAAGCTGGATGTCGTTCGAATCATAGAACATTATAAGGTTGTCGAGCCCGAGGTGGCCTGCCAGACGGCCGGCGCCCTGGGAAATCTCTTCCTGCACTCCTCCGTCGGAGATATAGGCATATATCGTCTGGTTCATCTGGTCGCCGAGGCGTGCTTTCAGGAACTTGGCCGCAATGGCGGCTCCCACGGCGAACGTGTGCCCCTGGCCGAGCGGGCCGGAAGTGTTCTCGATGCCCCGTGCCACATTCACCTCCGGATGACCGGGAGTAGGGCTTCCCCACTGGCGGAACTGGTTCAGTTCGTCGAGGGTGAATTTACCTGACAGGGCCAGCACCGAATACAGCATCGGCGACATGTGCCCGGGATCGAGGAAAAAGCGGTCGCGGCTCTCCCAGGCCGGATTTTCCGGATCGTACACGAGGTACTCGGAAAAAAGTACATTGATAAAATCTGCGCCTCCCATTGCACCGCCGGGATGCCCGGAATTGGCCTTTTCAACCATGGATGCTGCCAGAATCCTGATGTTGTCGGCAGCTCTGTTCATAAGTTCCTTGCTGTTCATATCGATATCCGCTTGTTGAATTCTGAAATCGGCAGATGCTCCCTGCAAATCGACAGATGTCCCGCCTATGCGAGCAGTTTCTTTACCAGTGTGGAAATGAGCTTCCCGTCAGCCTGGCCTGCCAGACGCTTTGTAGCCGTACCCATTACCTTGCCCATATCCGACATTTTGGAAGCGCCTGTCTCCGCGATGATTTTCTTCAGTTCTTCCTCCACTTCGGCTTCGGACAGCTGTTTCGGCAGGTAAACCTCCATTGCGGCGGCCTCGGCAAGTTCGTTTTCCGCAAGGTCCGGACGGTTCTGCCGGATGTAGATTTCTGCGCTTTCCTTCCTCTGTTTCACTAATTTGCCGATTATCTTCACTACTTCGGCATCCGAAATTTCGCCGTTGCCGCCTTCTGCCGTCTTGGCGAGAAGGATAGCGGCCTTCACACCCCTGAGGGCTGCAAGGCGGACGGTTTCCCTGGCTTTCAAGGCAGAGACCATGTCTGCCTGAATCTGTTTCTCGAGTTCCATAATCGTATTATTTATTTGCTTTTCATCATCTGCCTGCACTCTTGGGGGGCTACTTGAACTTCTCGTAGCCGGGCATGGCAAGTCCGGAAATAAACTCCTTGACCCGCTTGTCGCTCTTTGGGCAGATAAGGAGGGCGTCATGGGTGTCGATGACGATAAAGTCGTCCAGACCCGACACCGCCATAAGCTTATGCTTGTCCTCCGATATCACCAAAGAGCCTGTGTTGCCCTTCGACAGGATATGCACGGAATTGAAGATATTCCCGTCGGCGTCCTTGCTCGCAAGGTTGTTGTACAATGACTCCCAGGTGCCTACATCGGCCCATTTGAAGTGTGCGGGATAGAGCCAGGCCTTGGCGGTCTTCTCCATGACCCCGTAATCGATGGAAATCTTGATGCAGTCCGAATAGACCTTTTCGATGAACATGTCCTCTACCGGACTGCCTATGGCATTCTCCCAGCCCGCAAACAGCCGGGTCACCTCAGGCAGATGCTTTTCCATCTCGGTGCGGATACTCTCGGCGCTCCATACGAAAATGCCCGAGTTCCAGAAGAATTCGCCAGACTCGATGAACACCTTGGCCAGCTCCACATCAGGTTTTTCGGTAAAGGTCTTCACCTTGACGGCCGTCTTTTCATCGCACTTGCATCGGCCTCCGCTCACCTGGATATATCCATAGTTGGGATCGGGCCGGGTCGGGGTCATCCCGAGCGTCATCAGAATGTCTTTCCCGCAGGAATACTCCATTGCCTTGAGGATGTCTTCCTCGAAAGTCTTCTGGCCCGTAATCACGTGATCTGCAGGGGTAACGACCATCGTCGCCTTCGGGTTCCGTTTCAGCAAGGTGTATGTAGCATACGCGATGCAGGGGGCCGTATCCCTGCCGTACGGTTCGAGCAGAAGGTTCTCCTCTTTCAGTTCCGGAATCTGCTCACGCACCAGGTTCCCGAGACGGTCCGTCGTGACTATCAGGATATTGTCCTCGGGAATAATACCGGCAAAGCGCTCGTATGTAAGACGAATGAATGACTTGCCGGTGTCCGCCAGGTTCAGGAACTGCTTCGGCCGCCCCGCCCGGCTCATCGGCCAAAAACGGGTTCCGGAGCCTCCGGCCATTATTACACAATAAAAATCTGCATTCATATCGGTTATCGTTAACAGTATGTTTCTTCATCAGCGGTTTTCGTCACAGGCCGATGCCTCAGAATGTTCCGGAAACCGGGATAAAGGCCTCGGGAAAATAGTCGATGCTGTATTCCTCCCCCTTGAAAACCACGCTCACGACATCGAACCTGTATTCCATATCCTCCTTCCCGTTTTTCCTTATCCATCCGGCTGCCGCAGCGACCATCCTTCTGCGTTTGGCTGCCCCGACACTCTCCTGCGGAGCGGCCTCCATCGGGAAAACGCGGCTTTTGACTTCTACAAAATGTATTCCGTCTGCAGCCATCGAAACTATGTCGAGTTCCAGGTGCCCGGACCTCCAGTTCCTGTCCAGAACCGTATGGCCCGACTCCGCAAGAAACGCCGCGGCAATATCCTCTCCCGACCGTCCTACTCTGCTGCGACTATCCTGTTTACCAGCCATACACCGCCTTCCTTTATCAGTTCCACCCGCTTTGTCCTGCTCGCACCTCCTTCGGCGGTAATGGTAAACAGAGCCGTAAAAATCCCTTTTTTCTTATGCTGTCCTTCGGACAATGTCATCTCCGCTTCGGAAAGGATTCCGGAGGCTGCCGCCAATGCCGACGAATCGGTCTTGTGGGCATTCTCCCAGAATTTCCTGAAGTTCAGGCAATAAGACTTCATATCGTCAGTCCCGGCACACAAATCCCCGGCTCCTTCCCAGTCCCCTTGCAGCAGAGACGAATAGAAAGACCTGACCGTCTCTTCCGGTCCCGGCCCGGCCTCCTGTCCGCCGCAGTTCTTCACGAACCACGCCACGAGGACGCCCAGGCAGGCTATACCGATCAACAACAGGATATTCAATATGAATTTTTTCATATCAATAGAAATTTACAACAGTTACACCCGTTCCGCCGAACTGGATATGTTCGTCGGAGACCTTTTCCACGCCAGGCATCGCCCGCAGCATCTTCTGCAGCTCTTCGCGCAGCACGCCGGTACCTTTCCCGTGGATTATCCGCACGCTCGGGATACCCAGCATTATGGCATCGTCCACGTACCTCGTCACCTTTTCGACGGCATCGTTCAGTCTCTCGCCGCGGACATCGAGTTCCGGACTGAAATTCAGCTTGCGCTCGGTGATGGACGAGTCTATGCGCACCGCCGAAACCTTGGGGGTCACGGACTTGACAGCATCCCTGTACTCGTTGGACGTAATTCTCTCCACCTTGTCGGGAGACAGTTTGGAAGATATGTTTCCGATATTCACTATTATGGTCTTGGCCGAGACCTTGGCTATCTCGCCCACCATCCCCGTGTCCTTCAGCCGGACTTTCTCCCCTGGCTTCAGAGGTGCGTTCCTGAACTCTTCCAGCTTCCTTTCCGCCTCGGCCTTTTCCTCCATTTCCCTGCGGGTCTTCTCGTCCGCCCTCTGCAGCTTCCTTTTCCGCTCCCGCTCCCGGCGTTCGTCTATCTGCCTTATCTTCCGTTCGATGTAATCATCCTTCTCTTTCTGCCGCTGTTCCTTCTGCTGCGTCAGTACGGCCACGAAATTCTGGAGTTCCTTCCTCGCCTCCTTGGTGATTTCCTTCTCCGCCTGGGCCTCCTTGATGGTCTTGATGGTGTTTTCCACCTGTTTGTTCGCCCCTGCCACTATCTCCCGTGCCTCCCTGGCAGCCTCGTCGAGGATCTCCTTTTTCCGTTTCCGGATCTCGAGCAGCTCCTTCTGGTACTTGTCTGTGATGTTTTCCAGAGTCCTGTCAGTGTTGCGGATACGCTCGAGCTTTTCGTCCAGGGCCTTCCTGTTGCGGGCTATCCTGCGCAGATTCCGCTCGATACCCACGAACTCTTCCCCCGCCCTGGACTCCGCATCCTTGACGATGGCTTCCGGCAGGCCCATTTTGCGGGCCAGTTCAAAAGCGAACGAGTTCCCCGGCAGGCCGGTCTCGAGCCTGAACAGAGGTGCGATATTCTGCACGTCGAACATCATCGCCCCGTTCACCACGTGCGTATCCTCCCGCGAGGCGTAGAGTTTCAGGTTCGTATAGTGGGTAGTGATGACTCCGTAGGTCCCGCGCCTGTCCAGTTCCGCCAGGATGGCCTCCGCAATGGCCCCTCCGGCAGCGGGTTCCGTCCCGGAGCCGAATTCGTCGATCAGGACCAGGGTCCTGTCGTCCGCACTGTGCATGATTTCACGCATGTTGGACAGAAAGGAACTGTAGGTACTCAGGTCATTGTCTATGGACTGGTCATCGCCGATATCCACCATAATCCTGTCGAAGACGAGCATTTCGGACGTTTCGGAGACGGGAATCAGCATCCCCCACTGGAACATGTACTGCAGAAGTCCTACGGTTTTGAGACACACCGACTTGCCCCCTGCATTCGGGCCGGAAATCATCAGGATTCTTTTCCGGTCGGTCAGGGTGACGGTCAGCGGCACTATTTCCTTTTTCTCGCGTTTGAGAGCCTTTTCGAGCAGCGGGTGACGGGCTTTCCTGACACTCATCTCGCCGGTCGAAGACAGGATCGGCATTCCCGCCACGATGTCTAAGGCCACATTCGCCTTGGCCATCATGAAATCCATCTCTCCGAGGAATTCGGCCGCATCCAGAAGATCCGGGACATACGGCCTCAGGAAATCGGTAAAGACAGTGAGTATCCGAAGTATTTCCCGATTTTCGGCAAATTTCAGTTCCTTTATCCTGTTGTCGAGCTCCACTATCTCGGCCGGTTCGATAAAGGCGGTTTTCCCGGAAGCCGATTCGTCATAAATGAAGCCGGGAACTTTTTTCTTGTTTACGGCGGGCACAGGTATCAGCAGCTTGCCGTCCCTTACCGAAATCGCGGCATCCTTGTCCGCCAGTCCCTCCTCCTGGATTTTTTTCAGGATGGAGTTCGCCCTGCGAGAAATGGCCCCTTCCGTATCTTTCAGGGACTTGCGTATCGCAGCCAGTTCGGGCGAGGCCGAGTCGCGCACTTCCCCGAACCTGTCGAGGATCAGGTCTATCTGTCTGCGGACCTCGGGGAAACACATCACCGGGGCGGACATCTTCTTCAGACAAGGATAGATACCGTCCTTTATCGATGAAAAGAAATCGGAAATCTTCCTGACGGTGTCGAGCATGGTGCCGAGCTTCCGCAGGGATATGAGATTTATATAGGACGCCGGGCGTTCAAGCAGCTTCAGGAAACCGATGCAGTCGATATAGCCGCTTGTCGGGAAACTCTCCTCGAACATCAGGATCAGGCGCATTTCATCGGTAAGCATCAGCCGCTCCCTTATGGCCTTCGCATCGGTCAGAAAGGTCTCCTCCATTGTCTTTGCGACAGCATATTCCGTAACGCAGCGGTCGGCGACGGCTTTCCTTATCCTGTCGAATCCCAATTTCTGCTCAAGCCTCGTATCGATATTGTTCTGCATTTCCTCCAAAATCTGTCCCTCCTCTTGTTTCGTTTCCATCCGGGCCGGCGCCTTTCCTTCCGGGACCTGCCCCTTGTCCGTGAAAACCTAACCTTTGTTCGTGAAAGAATCGTTCAACAACAGCTGCAGTTCGTTGGCGTTCCCGAGAGTCGTGATTTCGCCCCCTTTTACGAACGAAATGTGCCCGGTCTCCTCCGAAACCACTATGACGTCGGCATCGGTCACCTCCGATATGCCTATGGCTGCCTTGTGCCTCATTCCGTACTGCGCCGGGATGTCGGTCTTTTCTGTAATCGGCAAGGTGCAGCGTGCCGCGATAATGTGGTCGTTGCTCATCACCATGGCCCCGTCGTGAAGCGGCGAATTCTTGAAGAATATATTCATTATCAGCCGCTTGCTTATCGTGGCGTCGATTCTGTCCCCCGTTTCTATCACAAAGTCGAGAGAAGTCCGGTGCGGAATGACTATGAGGGCCCCGGTCTTCTGCTCCGACATTGTCCTGCAAGCCTCGGTCACCTCCTTTACCGCCGCACTGTCCATCTTGCGGCCTTTGTTTCCGAAAATTTTCCCGAGAAACCCGTTCTGTCCCGCCTCCATCAGATACCGGCTGCCGAAATTGATGAGGAACCGGCGGATCTCCGGCTGGAAAATCACGATAAGGGCTATGACGCCGACATCCAGAAGCTGTCCGAGGATAGCCGACATCAGTCTCATGTTGAACGCCGCGACGACGACTCTCAGGATGTACAGCGACAGGATGGCCACGAAAATGCTCATCGCCGACGAACCTCTTATCCAGCGGAAAACCACATATATGATAAGAGCCACGAGAATGATGTCGAGGATGTCGATAAACGACAGATTCAGGAAGCCGAATATCTCGAGCAGCATCGCAGTACCTTATTATAATATAATCCCCGCAAAGATATGCAGAAGCCGAGAGCAAAGCAAATTTTATTTGCCCGGGCATGCGCAATGTCATCTCGAGCGCAGCCGCAGGCGCAGGCGAGAGATCTGCAAATAAAACAGATTTCTCCGCTTCGGACTGCGTCCCCGGTCGAAATGACATCAGGGCCGGGCCAATCAAAATTCGCTCAAAATGTTGAAAATTAAAATAATAATTGTATATTTGCAGCCCGCAAAAATGTGTTGCGGAGGATATTTTATTGATAAACAATTAATTAAACAAAACCAATGCCTGGATTAATTGGAAAGAAAATCGGAATGACTTCCGTTTTCGGTGCTGATGGAAAAAATATTCCATGCACCGTTATTGAGGCTGGTCCGTGTGTTGTCACGCAAATCCGTACAGTCGAGAAAGATGGTTATGCCGCTGTACAGCTTGCCTATGACG
>CASFLY010000013.1 GCA_949295645.1 uncultured Bacteroidales bacterium
CACCAGCGTCCTGGTCAGGAGGACGGTTTCCTGTCCGGCATTATCGAGTATGACAGAGACGGAACCGGGCTCGAAGTACGCGATTCGCTTCTCTGTGTAAGAATACATCAGCCTCCGTCCGCCGGCCTTTACGAACAGGACCCCGTCAGGGAATTCCGTCAGGAACTCAGGAGAAACCTGAAGCCTTATGCCGGAATTTATCTGCCGGCAACCGAGTTTCACAGTCATTTCTCCGGAAGGCTGGACGACCACGCACTGCTGGTCCCCGTACTGTGGCATCGAGAACTCAAGTCCGGAAAAATCCTCCGACCTGACAAAAATGCCGTAGCTGCCTGGAGCGACCTCCATTTTTTCGGGAAGGTTGCAATAGACATCATCGAAAATCACCGCACCGGCCCCGTCTGTCACCGTTATCAGGAAGTCATTGGTGTCCGGAAGCTCCTGCGACACCTTCGACAGCTCCCTCGGATTCCCGTCGAACCGGAACATCAGGGTTCCCGGAGCAGACTGTCCTGCACCAGACTTTCTGCAGGACTGCCCGGCCAACAGAGCCGTCAGGATTCCTGCCACAACAAAAATTTTCTTCATAAACTTTTCCTCCATAATTATCTGCGGACGCGCCATTGCGTCAGGAGGCAAAAGTATGACAGCCATCAGGAAAAAAACCTAAAAAAAAGAAAATCCTGACGTCAAAAAGAGAAAAAAGCACTGCAAAAGAGAAAAACCTACATAGCCGCAATACTTACATCATCCCAAAAAGCATAACCTTTTCCGTTGTGCTCCAATGAAATGACTACCCAGGGATTTTCAGCACGGAAAACGACCTCTGTCTGAACATACTCACCTTTGGAATCTGCATAATCCACACTCGCCTCCGCCCTGCCCTTTCCTGTCGGGTCAAATCCCATCGCCCTCAATGTCCCGGCCGGAGCATCGTCGACACTTTCCGAGGTGTCAGGAACAAGCCTGACCCAGGCCGAAACCCTGTATGACCGGCCGGGGACACACCCTTCCACAAGCCTCCGACACCGGTTGGCGGATATCCCGCCCTTGTCATAAACCGAAGCGCCCGGAACAAAATCTATCGGACTCATTTCCAGACAACGGCTGCCGGAACGTGCTCCTACGTCCACTATCGATACATAATCCCACTCTTTAGGTTCGACCCGTCCGATTCCCGTGAAAGACCGGCCTCTGAAAGAGACTACCCAGCCGCGTGACTTGTCAGGGTTGTCCGTCTCGAATCCCCCGTTGATACCCTTGGATAAAGCATGGGCAGACGGATTCCAGAGATCCCTGTAGGAATTGTACTCCTGCTCGTGTATGAGGTAACCGCTACCGACCTTGGTCTCTACATCCATTATGTTGTATTCCCCGTTCTGACTCAGGGAGCCGGCCAGTGAATACACAACGATGTATTTCAGTCCGAGAGATTTCATCTGTATGAGATCATTTCCGATCCAGTACGCCTTGTAAAGCCTTTGCTGCTGCTCCGTTGCCTCGGGAAAAACAATGTCAAGAGTAAGATAGGTTCCGTTTTCATTCACTATGGCAGGTCTTCTGGGATAGCCTGCCTGCTCGGCCTCATCCATCAAGTCCCAGAGATCCGTCTCGGAATACCGGCCGTCCTCACCTATATCTACATGCTTATGGAATGCGAAATAATCGCAGTACCGCGTTATACCTGCCATAAGTACATCCCGGCCACTCGACGTATAATCGAATTCAACAGTGTTCTGAAGCAGGCAGAGAGGGGACGATGCCACCTTTATGTCCGGATTATACGACTTCAGAGTCTCATACACCACTTTCTGTACCCTTATTATCTGCTCCGTCGTAAGGGCAGGAGTGTCCCCGGTGCGCTGGCCCTGATTGTCGGGCTCGTTCATCGGGATGTAATACAGCGGAGCGTCACCGTATCTTCTTGCTATCATAGAGACATACCACCGCGCATTCCTCTCCCATTGCTCCCCGTAATCATCCGGATTTGCAGCAAGAGCATCCACTTTCATCTGCAGGCAATACCCTAATCCGGCAGACTGGAGTTCGCCGATAACTTCGTCATTGTACGAAAAATCGAAGTCTTCCCCAAAAGACACAGGTTTCACCGATCCGTACGAACTCCAGACCGCCTCACGGGATCCTATCCCTCCGAGACAGTTCAGGGTCCGTATGATTTCCTTTCGGATATTGTCGTTTTCCGGAGCGTCTTCAGGCCATCTGTCGAAAGAATACAGGGAAATATTCCCATTGTATATGATGTTGCTCTGAAGACATTCATCCGTCATCCCGCTCTCCTCGCTTCCGGATCCGATGTTTTTGGAGCAGCCTGCCGCAAACAGAAGACAAGCCGCCCCCAACAACACGATTTTCATTTTATTTCAATCATTTTTCTCAGTCTTATGTCATCGGATGCTCCGCCCACAAGGATCTCATAATGCCCAGGATCGCAGACGAAATCCCGTGACTCCGGACTATAGTACGAAAACGCCTCACTGTCTATGACAATCTCCACTTCAACACTCTCACCCTTTCCGACAAAAACCTTTTCGAAACCTTTCAGTTCCTTGTATGGCCTTTCCACCTTCGGATCCACAGGCCGGACATAAAGTTGTGCCGTCTCTGCAGCATCGTATTCACCAGTATTCGTTATCTTGAATCTAACCCGATACCTGCAGTCGCCGGCTTTCGTCACCTTTATGCCGGTATAGTCGAACTTAGTATAGGACAGACCGTGGCCGAACGCGAAAAGCGGCTTCACATCGTTGCTGTCGTAATACCTGTAGCCCATAAACAGGCCTTCTCCGTACGAAACGGACTTGTCTCCGTCTTCATCGTAGTAATATGGTGCGGCGGGATTGTCCTCCCATTTCCTTTCGAACGACATCGGCAGTTTCCCGCTCGGAACAGTCTTGCCGAAAAGGATTTCCGCGATGGCTGTGCCTCCTTCCTGACCGGGATAAAAGATATGGAGCAGGGACGGCACCTTGTCCACCCAACCGGTGATATCGGCACTTCCGCCTGCATTAAGGAGTACCACCGTATTCGGATTTGCGGCCGCCACGCAACGTACCAGGCTGTCCTGATACTCCGGCAGAGTGAATGTTCTGTCGTTGCTTTCCCTCTCGCTGCTCTCGTTGAATCCGACATTCACGACAGCGACATCCGCCTTGCGGGCACATTCCACCGCTTCATCGAACAGAAGCCTGTCCTCTCTCCAGCCGAAAGAGATATCCACTGGATGTACGTTTGCAAAATACTCGAGCACTACTGGATATTCTATTCCGGCCTCTAACCTGACGACAGTCTCTCGCGTTGTAATGCCCTGGTCTCTCCACTCATCTATGATCATTTCTTCTCCGAGACGGAGCCTGAAACCGTCGAAGCCTCTTACTACGAATCTGTAATCAGCTGTCTTGTCTGGTCTTACCACCCCGCTCCAGCGCATTGAACAATGGTCGTACGGAATCCCCTTGTTCTCCGCGGCGATATGATAGCCGTTACTGATGTTCACCACAGTATCAGTCTGCACGAATGCGGGAGACCCCTTTAGCCGGATATTAGGGAAATATTCGCCTTTAAGTCCTCTCTCTGTGCTGCCCGGAGCCGTATAGAACACGGAATGCGACACAGTCTCCGGCAAAGTCGGGACTCCGGGAGCATAAAGGATCTCAGTATCGCCTGCCCCGGCTTTCAGACCGTCCAGGACAGACACCGAATGAAACGGAAATGTATAGGAACTGCCGCCTCCTGAAACATATGCCCCGGCATTGGGTCCGATGACAGCTATCGACTTGATTTCCGACCTGTCCAATGGAAGCAGAGCCCCATCGTTCTTAAGGAGCACAACACCTTCCCGGGCCAGTTCGAGAGCGACTTCCGCAGCCTCGGGGTTATCGTATGGAATGGAAGCATCCAGCTGAGGATTGTCGAAAAAGCCGAACCGGAAAATGATCCTGAGTATACGGCGGACCTTTTCGTCTATCACGTCCTCGCTCACCCTGCCGTCAGCTATGGCAGGAAGCAAATTCTCCCTGTTCATCCATTTTCCCCGCGGCATTTCGAGATCCAGTCCCCCATTTGCAGCCTCCACGGCATCATAAGTCGCAGACCAGTCGCTCATTACGATGCCGTCGAAGCCCCACATCTCACGTAGTACAGTGTTGTTCAGGTACCGATTCTGTGTGGCATGTACTCCGTTCACCGGATTGTAGCTGTCCATCACCGCACCGGCACCGCCTTTCTGTATGGCTGCCTTGAATCCCGGAAGATAGATTTCGTGAAGCGTCCGCTCGTCGATGTCGCTGCTGACATTGTTTCTGTCCCATTCCTGGTTGTTTGCAGCATAATGTTTCAAGGTAGCCACGACATTCTGGTCCTGCAAGCCCTTGACATACTGCACTGCCACTTCGGCATTGAGGTACGGATCCTCGGTAAAATATTCGAAATTCCTGCCGCACAAAGGAGAACGGATAATGTTCATTCCCGGACCTAAAAGGATGTGCACTCCCCTGGCTCTGGAATCCCGGCCAAGCTGCTTCCCGAGTTCATAGACCAATGACCTGTTCCAGGTCGCGGCACTCAGTACTCCTGCCGGATAGGCAGTGGACTTACCGTCCTTGTGCGTGCCGACAGGGCCGTCAGTGAGTTTGATCTCAGGAAGTCCAAGTCTGTCTATTCCTCTTATATAAAACCCTTTATATCCTCCTATATAGTCTATTTTCTCCTCCAATGTCATGCGCCCGAGCAGATCCTCCACACGGTCTTCGACATCCGCCTTGCTGTCCTTGTACACGGGCCCTCCGACATACCCGGACAGCACCTCCCGCCAGACTTCATATCCTTCCCCGGTAAGATGGAGTCCGTCCTCGCGATAATACTCCGGGACAAGACTTCCGTCGTCCGCAAGCATGGCATTGAAGATGTCAGCATATTCCACTCCGGGCAAGGAATCGGCGTATTCCTTGATCATGTCATTGGTTCTTAGGATGTTGTCAAGGTACTTCATTCGTCTCGGCGCCGGTTTTATGGAAATGAGGACGATGTCCGCCGAAGGTTTTTCCTCTCTGACAAGAGTCACGAGCTTTCTGACCTGCGCCATAATCTCTTCCGGTGTCCACTTGTAACCGATATCGTTGTCTCCGGGATAAAGGAAGACCTGTTTCGGGTCATACGGCGACACTATATGCTCGAAATAATTGATCATATCTATTGTCTTGGCACCCGAGATACCCCTGTTAAGCACATATTCTCCGGGAAAATCCTCTGTCACCGTCTTCCAGTTTTCTATCGTGGAACTTCCCACGAACAGCACCGCACCTTTCCGTGGAGGATTCTGCCTGTCCTGCTCCGCGTAACGTTCCAGCTTCTCATCCCATTTCTTCTGCTGCGCAAGTTTCGGAACGCCTTTGACCCGGTGCACCTCCACAGGCCTGCCTCTCAACAGGATGCGGCCAAGATACATCACTGACCTGTCATATTTTTCCGGATGGGCATCAATGTCATCGGTCACAGGCAGAACAGAACGTTTGTCGCACTCCTCGGACGAAATTCTCACTGTCACCTGATGCGTTCCGTACGGCACTTCGATGACATCGTACTGACCGCGATACCGGTTGTTGCACCAGCGGTTGAACCGGTTCAGAAAATAACTGCCCGTACTGTCGTTCGCTGCATAATAGCCGAAACCGTGTTTCGCGCATTTTTCCAGCTTCACGAGTTCTCCGTCCACAAGGATTTCCAACTGTCCGGCTTCGGGGCCTCCGATGTCGAAAAAGCCGAACATATCCCCCTCGAAAGCGAAATAGAAGTACGATTCTTTCCTGCCGGAAGTCAAGACGGTGTCGAACCATCCGGAAAATTTGGCAAGTTCAGACCTGTCTAAGGTTCTGACAGGCTTCCAGTTCCCGTCATATCCGGCAATCTGCACCGGGTCATACATCCCGGCCAAATCCCATGCATCTCCGTACAGAGGCTTTTCAGGCAGAGTGTGTGCTTTGGCGGGCCCTGCCTCCTGTCCCATTTTCTCTAAGCCTCGGGCTATGGCTGCCGCATACAGGTTCCCGCCAGACTTTGCAGGATGGAGACCGTCTTTAGAAAACAGAATTCTGTCTCCGGTCTCGGACGCTGTTCCTTTCCAGAGCAACCGGCCATCCTTTTCCAAGGCCGTCGCTTCCATTCCGAGATGGATCGAAGGGATGCCGTACCACTCGGCGGTCTTATCGAGCCTTGCAATCTCCTCAGGAATCTTTCCTGCCTGATAGTCCGCAATATAGCCGGCCTTGGCAGAATAAAGAAGACAGATATCGGTCGACGGGTCATTCCTGATTATCTTCCGGAGCATTCCCTCCATTCCTTCAGCATATGCCCCGTTCACTGCAAATTCGACAAAGACCAGATCCGGATGGTAGGCAAGCACCTGTTCATCAATACGGAAAGCCCCCAAGTCGGTTCCGGTTCCGGACACCCCGGCATTTATCCAGGTAAAGTCCGTCTCCGGCCACCTGTTCTCCATAAATCTGCTTGTCTGAAGCCTGTAGCAGTAATCTCCCTGAGTAATGCTTCCCCCGATGAAGGCTACTGTAACAGGTTCTCCGCTTTCTGATTTTGCAAAAAAATTCGGAAGGCCGAATCTGACGGCACATTCCCTGTCGTCCCGGAAATCTCCAGTCACCACAAGAGGGACATCTTTCCCTACTGTATATACAAGAGGCGAAGCGCCGTCTTGTGAGGAAGCGATCTTTTCCGCATCCGAGAGTTCCTGCGAGACAACTGCGACTGCAGGAAACCCTGCAGCAAGACTGTCTGCCGCAGGCATCGTCAATATTGCCGTTACCGGCAACGACAAAGCATATTTCAGAATTCTTTCCATATATGATCTTATTTGCACTCCATTGTCACATCCATTGTCCTGTTCTGTTTTCCCTCCTCGGACAGGGTGATTTTCAGCACGGCATCCTCATCCATGGACAGCTTGAAGAAACTCCACTCGAACGGATAGCCGTTCACGGGGACAGACTCTCCGTTGCACTCCACCGAAACAGACAAAGCCCTGTCTTTCACCGGGAAAGTCTCAGCAAAACCATACACTGAATCCCAGCCGAATGGAGAACGTATCCTGAAAACGAAAATCTTCCCGAACGTATCTCCTCCGTCGAGAACCTTCATCCCCCGG
Source organism: uncultured Bacteroidales bacterium (assembly GCA_949295645.1). Classification (GTDB taxonomy): domain Bacteria; phylum Bacteroidota; class Bacteroidia; order Bacteroidales; family UBA932; genus Cryptobacteroides. The sequence continues at coordinate 7,175 of CASFLY010000013.1, forward strand.
CGCAGAGGTTCGGCCGATTCATCCGCGAATCCTCCCTTAGGCAAAGGGAACGCTATGGCCCTGAATCCTTTTGCCGGTACAGAGACATTGAGCGAAGCCCCGTCCACAGCCTTCTTGGACGTCTTGCCGGCCTCCGTATAGACGACGGCATTGCCCTCGGCGACCTTTCCTGCCATTGCCCGAAGCGTTACATTCACATCCTCGTCCTCGAACGACTCGCTCGAAAGGAGGACCCAAAAATATCTGTCAGACACGGCGGTCACGTAATTCATCCGTGGGTTGTCCGTTTCTATAAGGCCGCGCTTCATCCACAGCCGGACCTTTCTGTCAGAAAAGACCTGCCCAGTCTCCCCTCCGTAAACTCTGTTCGTAAACCACACGAAACCCTCCTGGATACCGTAAGGGAAACCGACGTTGCCGGAAGAACGCTGGATACACTCCGTCACGAGGTAGTCTGCGGTAAAAGCCAGATGCGGAGGGATATGGTGATAGTAGATGGAACTTACGTCCGGCCCCTTGTAAGGAAAATCTTCAGAAACAGTAATGTCGGTAAAACCGGTGGCATAATAACCTGGGTAGTTCCGGAAACGGCCGATCACGGCATTCCGTGCATATGTCTGATAGACAGGATTTCCCGTACAGGCATAAAGCCTCAGAAGGTGCGGAGCCCAGTTGCTCATAAACACCGGTCTTACCTGCTTGCCTTTCTGTCTCAGGAAATATGTTCCCGGCTGCTCGAAACCGAGCCCGACAGGCGACACGAGCCACTGCGGCACCTCTTTTTCCTGCACATCGCCAGGCACGCGAGGGAATCCGAGACGGAACTTCTCCTTCCCTTTCCACCACATAGTCGTGTTGCCGTCGAAACGGCCTCCGGGATGAATGGTCTGCAGGGTGTCGCGGACCGTCGGACAGGAACGGATTCCGGCTATGGTACTGGCCGCCCCGTACTCGGCCGCCTCAAGATACCTTTCATCTCCGGTCATCTCATAAATGTCGAGAAGGTTCCACCAGGGAGCGTACACGTTGGAGTTGTAAAAAGCCATCTGTCCGGAACCCGAGGATGGAGGATTATAGATATGGATTCCCATATACCTGTCAGCCGTCGAAACCGCCCTCTGCAGCCATTTCGCGTCGCCTGTCATCCTGTAGGCGGACAGTTGCTCCACATACGACACGAACGGAGCGGAATAGCCTTTCGTCTGTCTGATTTCCCCCTCCGGCAGGGCTATATCTTCAAGCCAGGGATTCAGTCTGCCGAGCAGCCTGTCGAGGCCTTCGTAATAAGATGTCGTGAACTGGGACCGGAACGGATTCAGTTTCAGTGTCTCCAATGTTTTGTTATAGCTGGAAGGCACTAAGTCCGTAGCCCATCTGTACCCGCTTCTGGACAAGGTGTACTCAATCGTAGGCAGCGAGCGCTTCAGATAAAATTCCTCGTCGTCCATAACCACTGAAGCCGCCACAATAGCCAAAGGAGCCGAATGCACCACCGTCGGAGCCGTACCCGGATCGCCCTCTATGTCGTAGAAACCTTTCAGGTCGTCATCCCAGCCACCGTACTCCGTATTTTTCATCAAGTCTATGATATTGAACATAGCATCAGTCAGCGAGACTTCCTCCTGCCTGCGGTAATCCTTAACCTTGAACACGTTTTCAGAAACATAGGCAAGGGCATCGTTCCATTTTCCCTGGCATACGCCGATTATGAACCTGCGCGTCAGTGTCTCGCCGGCCTTTACCGCCGAATCAGGCATTCCCATTACAGGCGCAAAGGCTACAGGCTGAAAAGCCTTGTCCCAGTTCCTCAGGACAAATCCTGCCGGAGAGTAGTCCACGCTCCCCCAAAGACCGTCGAAACAGGAAGGATCCACGGTCGCGAATGCAGACATCGACCCACCTGCCGCCGTTCCGGCTTCCACAACGGACAGAGGCTGCTGCATCATCGACGACAGCATCATAATCTGTGAGGCCGGAAACCTTTTGAACTGGAACATCGGCGGCATCAGGACATTGGCTACAGCTTCTTCCGGCACGGGCTGGAATGCCGCAATACCCATACTGTACATCCCGTCCGTTGCAGGAGTGCAGGAAAGTCCGACACTGATGTGGGGACCCGTTCCGGGCAATGACCATAGCCCTGTCACTGCAGAACCGTTCCTGGTAATGTAGCGGACCTCCACGGCATCTCCTTTTTTTACGGCAGATACCGGAATCGCCTCGCTCAGCTCTCCGGAGACGAAAGGATTCATAAAATCGTCATCGGACTGTACCTGATACTCATTCCCGGCAAACTCGAAAGTACTTTTCGCCACGGCGTTTTTCCAGGACGGATAGAACTTGTCATTGTCTATCGGACTGTCCTCCGCAGTGATGATAAAAACCTTGTGGTCCTCCAAATTCGAATGGTAACGTCTCCATACGCCGCCGGTATTAATCTCCGTACGGCATGCAAGAGCATTGCCGGCTGCTCCTGCCAGCACGAAACTCAGCCTGACATCACCGTTTTCAATGGAAGCCACCACCCTTTCTTCATAATTCAGGGGCATAGGTGCCGATACGTTCGCCACACGTCTTCCCGTTGTCTCTATTTTCGCAGGATTCTTTCTCCACGAACCGATCACCTTGCGATCCAGTTCATTGGGATTCACTGAAAAATCCCTTATCAGCAGGATCGCGTCACAGCGTCCGAAATTCCGTCTTTCGTCATGCAGTCTCAGCAGGGCCTTCCCGCGTTCGAGGCTCACCTTGCCGACATTTTCCCAATACCACAGAGGGTGGCCATGCCTGCCGCTTACCTCCATAGGCTGCTCATTGACACTCAGTCTGAAAAGCCTTGTTCCCGGACTGTTTTCATAATCTGCCGCCCTCACCCAGACATTGTATTCTCCGCCTTCATAGATTTCCACAGCAGTCAGGGCATCGTACTGTCCGTCAAGGCTGCCTCCTCCGCCGAGGCGCAGCATTTCGATCCCCATACAGTCGGCACTGCGCTCGGTAAACCACTTTCCTTTGAACTGGAAAGCCTCGGCTTCGATCAGATACCTGTCCTTTTGGGCGGATGCGCTAAGGAAAGACATCGCTCCGATGACGAAACAGATAAAATATCTTGAAGTATTTGTCATTTGTCAATATTTTATTGTTATTACACCAAGTCCGTACGGCTCCGATTCCAAAATACAGGTATCGGAAAACTCAAGGACCGAAACTTTTCCCGAGGCGTCTGCAAAGGCCACGGACTTTACAGACGCATCCTGCCTGCCGGAAAATGCCGGCATATCTACGGTCAGGGAAAACTCCTGCGGCTCCCCGATGCTGTTCATCAGTATTATACTGAGAGTACGCTCTTCGCGATTGTCTGCCAGAAGATACTCTATGCATGGATTGTCCACCGAGACAAGGCCCTGACGCATAATGAGAACTGCCTGCTCTCCGAAAATCCTGCCCGGAGCAAAACCGAATGTCCTGTGAGGCCCCACCTTCGGAGTGGCAAAGCCCCCGGGAAATGAAATCTGCCCGTCAGAACGCAGTTCGGCTTCTGAAATCAGGTAATCCATAATCCATCCCGTCTGCCACCAGGCGTGATGAGGATAAGGGCCTGCCCCGTTGTCCATAGTGTCCCAGTAATATGATGCCACTCCCGTGGACTTGTCCACAAAGGCATCCCGGCCGACTGCGGCAGAACGTGCCATCTGCAGGAACAGTGAATCACGTGTCATCGAAAACATTCTGACGAACATTCCGGCATGCGAAGCAAGCAGGATGGGCCCGCGATGGTTTGCCGAGCCGAGCACCCCGCCATGCTCGAAACCCAGCCCGGACTGGCTAATCTCCCAGTCCTTGCGCCGGACTCCTTTCACGATTTTCGTTTCTTCAGTCGGGACAGGATGGGTATAGACAGATGTCATATAGATTCTGGCCGCCTTTACCGCAGCATCGAAGTATTCGGGCTCGTAAACAGCATCATACAGGTCGAGCAGGGCCTGGACACTCTGCGCGGTTGCGAAATCCGGAGCAAAACGCGTGTCTCCGCAGACCCCGAGGAAATGGCCCTTCCCGACGGCATTCTCCACATACCAGTCGGCACCTTTGCGGGCCGCTTCGAGATACTTCCCGTCACCGAGAATCCTGTATGCCACCAAAAGGCCGTAGAAAGTAGGTCTCAGGTCTTTCACATCGGTGAAAATAGGCTCTCCTGAAGCGTTGTCGTACGCCACCTCCCAGCTTCCGTCCGGCTTCTGCCATCTCAACAGGCAGTCCGCAGCCATTCTCAGATGATCTTTCAGGTCTTCCCTCTCCGGTTCGAAAAGGAGAATGTTTCCCATATCCATAAGCATGTAATAAGTCGTGGCCACTGGCTCGGTGTACGGTCCCCACTCCTCGGTGAAACGCCCGCTCTTGTACAGGTAGTATTGACCGGCAGACGACCCTTTCATAAAGCCGTCATCCGTATTCTGCTGCATAAGTTTGAAATTCAGGGCATAAGGGAGCCTCTTTTCTGTCAGTCGGACATCACCCGTCAGGGCGGCGAGCATCCACATAGCCCCATAGTCGGAATTCTTCATAGCATCCTTTTCCGAGCCGTAAACGCCGCCTCGATAGTCCTGTGCACCTATGGTCACGCCCTTGTACACCGTATTCCTCCACATCGAAGTGCTGTCATCCACAAGATACCTGTGCATGTCGTACAGTCTGTCGGTCAGGGACATGGACGGTTTTCTGAGCCTGAGGCCATCCGGGAAACGGTAAATGTCTTTTACGATATGCCCGAAAACGCTATGCCACCCCGCTTTCGCAACCGTGTACCTGAAAGAAAACGTCAGAGTGTCGCCCGCTTCAGCGTACGAGCCAGCTTCGCCGAGCACGGGATGGTAGAGCGTAGGAGTGAATTCACCCTCTCTGTTCATCAGGGACAGTCCGAGCTTCCAGACAGCATTGGTTTTCCTGTCGTATTCCCACGGATCCCTGCCTGTACCCGGCTCTGCCGTCACTGCCACCGTAACCCCTCTTTTGTCCGTAATGCAGGACATAAGAGTGGATGCTGTCCTTTCGCGCGAGACCACAGGCCTGTCCGGAATCCCCTGACCATAGGCCAACGCCCTGACAAAATCCGGATTTACGGCATCCCCCTGGTATATTCCAGGAACCGCCGCCCACGAAAAAGAAGACTTGTCGAAAGAAGCTACGGAAGGGGTGGAAACCGAATAGTACCCGGGCCGTCTGACGGCCAATACCGTCGTCACCCGGACATCGCTGCCGCAGTCGGGATCCATACTCCATTTCTCGACGATTCCGGCCACTCCCGCGTCATGGATAAAAGTCAGGCATCCATCCTCCCCCGTACTTGCCGAATCAGGAAAAAAGACGATGCTTTCACCGGCATGGTTCAGGGAGACCGGAGTAATGTTCTGCTGCCAGGTAGGGACGATATAACGGTACTTGGGATCGGGGAAACGGATTTCATGACCGTTGTCGTCACAGATTGTCTCCGGCTCTGAAGACGGTTCTGTTTCCGAATACAGGATTCCGTGTTGGCAGACGGCAGGATCCAGCCTCATCCCGTCTGCCCTGATGGTTTTCAGGACATAGCCGTCCTCCGTTTTCCGCCATTCCATTGAAATCTCTCCGTTTGTCAGACAGACGGTCTCCTTAATGCCGCAGGCCGAAAAAATGGCGGCCATCGGTAAGACAAGCAGCAGATTGAAACCTATCTTTATCATTTTCAACATCTTATCATTCGACAACATTGACCGTGACCTGCGTCATAGCCGAATCCCCTCCCGTGTACCAGACAGAAGAAGACTCGAAAACCGCCGTATATGTCCCCGGCTCATCGTAAACATAAGTATATTCCTCCAGAGCGGTGGCGATGCTCTTGACAGGGACACCCTTGTCGGCATCGGTACTTCCGGCGGAAAACGGAGCGGAAATCACCCAAAGCTCCTCGTCTGCGCCGTCTCCTCTCATAAGAATCTGGTTCGAGGTCACATTTACGTTCGTTTCAGGATCTTCAGGCACTTCTTTCCACCCGAATTCAGAATAATAGGCCAAGGGACTCCGGGTGCCGTCTATCTGAGACTGGATTTCTATGGTGGTGGATCTTATCAGCCACTGGTTCGTCTGGAGCTGGGGCCTGGCGTCATGGTACCTGAACGCAAAATAGATTTCGTCTTCCGCGTCAGGGACGATTCCTGCCGCTTCAAGGGCGGCATTTATATCGGCCTCCCCAGAAGGTGTGAAGGACGTAGTCGAAACGTGCTGGGACAATGTAATGCCGTCCAACTCGATCCAGTTCGCCCCGGACACGTGCTGCAGGTCATAGACTCCGTCGAAATCGGCGGAAACAAGGACCGAAAAATTCGGTTCCGGAGAGGGCTGTCCGTATCGGCAGCAAGAGGTGAATTCGAAAAAGAGCGATCCCATCCTGGTATAGTTATGTCTTTGTGCATACTCATGTCCCGGTTCCCCCGAGTAAAAGACAATATTGTCGGGAGTCCCGTCGAAACGGAATGTCACAGGCTCGCCTGCCTTGTACTCGGTCTTGTCCACCGTCACTTTCAGGGACGGCGACGGTGCAACGTCCTTAATACAGGATGTCAGCGTCAGGATGACTGATGTCAAATATACTATCTTCTTCATAATTCTGCTTTTGAAATCTGTTCTGTTCCGTGCCTTGCCTACCAGCCCGGATTCTGGGTCATCTGCTTGTTCATTGTCAGTTCGGTGGTCGGAATCGGGAAAAGGACATGCCTCTCCGACGTATTCCGTCCGGCATTGGCAGCATACCTGAAATTCTCGGGAGCATCTGCCGATATGTCATCGGCAAGCCTGTGCATTACATCCACATATTCTCCCCATCTGATCAGATCCAGTTTTCTCTGCCCCTCGAAGCACAGCTCCCTGAACCTTTCATTTCTCACTGCATCCCTGAATTCCTCGTAAGAAAGTCCTGTCTGAAGGTCACAACCTGCATCCTGAGTATTCACATCCTTCCCGAAAGCCCTCCTTCTCACCTGGTTTATGGCATCGTACGCCTCATCGTTAGGCCCGTGCAGGGATTCGTTTATGGCTTCGGCCTTCATCAGCAGGACATCGCTGTAACGCATCAAAGGGAAATTCGTCCCGGTGTAGTACTGCGCCTTGGATCCTGTCTCATACTCTCTTCTCCATTTCCCTGGATTCCTGTTGTAGATCTGCGATTCCGTCCAGTCCTGTTTTTCGGTCACTCCGCTGTCATCCGTCACGAAACGATACGGTGCTATCGCCCAGTCCCGCCGCAGGTCACCGTCTTCAAAAGCATCGTAAAGCTTCTGCGTAACATGCATCGGGCCTCCGGAATAGCCTATGGTCTGATCCCTGCATATGATTCCATTCTCCACGCCCACGGACCCTGCCAGATCCTCGGAACCTATCTTGTTTCCGTACATCCCCACTTCCCATATACATTCGGAAATATCATTCACATTCTCCACATGATTTATGAAGATACGTGAAAAATCCGGATTCAGCGAATGCTTGTGCGAAGATATGACCTGATTCGCATAATACAGCGCATCTTCATAATACTGCTTCGCATCCTCATCCGGATTCTCAGGATCATTCAAAGGATAGCCGGCCATTTTCAGATACACCCTCGCCAGAACAGCCTGCACTCCGGTCACGGATATCCTCTCGTTAGTTCCGATTTCATCTATGTCGAGAACAAGTTTCTCAGCAGCCTTCATATCCTTGACTATCTGCGCATAAATGTCTTCTAACGAGGATTTTCCGATATAGGAATCATTCGCGTCGGTCGTAGGCTTCAACTTCAGAGGCACTTCTCCGAAAAATGTCGTCAGGATAAAATAATAGTAGCCTCTCAGGAAATAGGCTTCGCCGAGGTACGCTTCCTTGTTCTCCGTATCCAGTTCACGGTTTTCAAGGTTATCAATGAGCAGATTGGCTCTGTTGACACCCTCGTAGAGCACTTCCCAGAAACGTCCGATATCGAGATTTGCGGCATCATAGACCTGCACCCTTATGTTGTTCACGCTGAACTGGGATATGTAGAAAAATTCGTCGCTGAGAACGAAGTAGCTGAACAGGGCCCTGGCGTACATTCTGCCGTTGGTATCGATGAGCCTGTTGTAGACTCCGTACAAGGCCTGAAGCATCTCCTGCTCCGTGTTATAGTACTCCTCCGGGGTCACGAAGTCCGGCTGCGTGTCGAGATAGGAACAGGACGGGACGGACAGCAGGACAAGAAAGGTAAATATAATTGCCAAAAGTCTTTTCATCATAAACTGTTTTCGTATTGTCATTATTTTCCGGGCTGTCAGAATGAAATTTCGATACCTCCGGTAATGGTTCTTGCCCGCGGATACGCCGACCAGTCGAATGAAGGGGTCAGGGCCGTCGGACGTATCGACACCTCAGGATCCTGTCCGGAGTACTTCGTCCAGGTGAAAAGGTTCTGTCCCGAGACATACACTCTCAGAGATTTGATTTTCGCCTTTTTCATCCACTTGGAAGGGAAACGGTACCCGAGGGACACTGTCTTGAGTCTCAGGAACGAACCGTCCTCGATGGTTCTGTCCGAATAGACCGCAGGACCCTGACCACCGACCCTGTACAGAGTGTTGGACGGATTTTCCGGCGTCCACCTCTCGGCATAGGAAGCGAACATGTTCAGGGACTGTCTGTTGACAGGCTCCCCGGCCTCAAATACAATCCTGTTCGCATTCATCACCTCGCCGCCGTAACTCCATTGGAAGTATATGCTCAGATCTATATTCTTGTACTGAAAATAGTTGTTGAAGCCTCCGATATGGTCCGGGTTGGGGTTTCCGATGATAGTCTGGTCGTATGTATCGACTACCCCGTCATTGTTTATGTCCTTATACTTTATGTCTCCGGGCTGTATGCCGGCACGATCCTCCCCGTTGTTAGGAATCCCGTCTTTAAGCACCCAGGTCTCCCCCACCCTGTCGAAATCCTCGTACTGGTAGATTCCGTCGAACAGATAGCCATAGAACATCGCGATCGGCTGTCCCGGGATGGCGATGTAGGGATAGGCATTGCCGTAGTTGCCCCAGTTTATCCTGGTCGCAAGGCTCGGCTCGTCATCGTTCAAGGCCAGAACCTTGTTCCTGTTGAATGAAATGTTGAAACTCGAAGTCCAGAGGAAATCCTTGGTCTGGATGTTCCTCGTGTCGATCGTGATTTCGAAGCCAGAGTTCGACACGCTGCCGACATTCTTGTATGCCTGCAGGTAGCCCATGCTCGGCGCCAGCGTGGCATTCAACAGCAGGTCGCGCGTCCTCTTGTAATAATAGTCCAGTACTACGGAAATCCTGTCGTCGAAGAACCCGAGATCCAGACCGGCATTTATCTGGTCCGTAGTCTCCCATTTGAGTTTTCTGTTTCCGAGCAGGTTAGGGACAATGCCTTTCTCTGGGACATTGCCCACAGCGTAGCCGGAATCCGGCTCTATGCTCATGGATGACCTGAAAGCATAGTCAGTGACCCTGTTGTTCCCGGTAGAACCGTAGCCCACACGCAGTTTTCCCACTGTCCACCACCTGAGATCCTTCATAAATTCCTCCTCTGCAAACGACCAGGCCGCCGATGCGGACGGGAAATATGCCCACCTGTTCTCCGGGGCGAACTTGGATGAACCGTCAGCCCTGAAAGATGCCGTAAAGAGGTAGCGGGACTTGTAGTTGTATTCTATCCTTGCAAGAAACGACATAAGCCTGTTGGATGTCTTGGTAATCGGAGCCTGGGTGAGCTCTCCTTCGTCAAGCCCCGCAATCCCGAGCGATTCATTCGGGATATTTATCGAATAGACGGCATCCGACAGGTACTTGGCCTCCTGGATGGTGAATCCTCCGAGAACCCTGAGACTGTGACCGTTCTTCAGCTTGGGTGTGTAGGTCAGTGTGTTTTCATTGAGGAAATTCGTCCTTTCAATATTCGTAATGGAACCGTTCACCTTGTTGTTGGTGTACCTGTGTCCGCCTCTCGACCTGGAATTGAAGAAGACCTCTCTTCTTTGGTGGATCTTGTTCAGACCGCCCGTAACCCGAAGGGCCAGGTTGTCCAATATCTTCCACTCCACAAAGGCATTCGCTATGAAATTGTGGGTATGCAGGGGATTGTACTCGTTCACGGCCGAGATGTACGGATTCACCCTGTAATCGCTGTTCGGATCCGTAGTCTCATCGAAAAGGTTGTCGAGCAGATCTTCCCCGTTCACTCCCGGCACCGGTCTGTAGCCATAGATGCTGTACATAAGGGCAGCGGTCGGGCTGCCGCTGTCTTCCGTTGCTACCGTCCCGTATTTCTTCGTGTAAGTGTAATTCACGTACAGACCCATTTTCACCCTGTTTCCGAGCTTCTGATCCAGATTCAGCCGGCCCTGGTACTTCTGGTAGCCGCTGTTCAGGATAACGCCTTTCTGGTCATTGATCGAACCGGAAACGGAATATCTCGTCTTTTCGTTTCCCCCGCGGACAGACACGTTGTGATTATGCACGAGTGCATCCCGGAAAAGAAGCTTCTGCCAGTCGGTTCCCTTGACATTCCTGTACTGCTCCAGATTGGGCACCTTGACAGGCTGTCCGTTTTCATCCGTCCCGTCCGTCCAATACTCGGGATTCGCCGACGGTGTCCCGAAATAGACGCCCTCATACACGCCCTCGTTGAGTTCGAGCTGATACCGGACGAATTCATACGGATCCATCATTTCCATCCTCTTGGTCACCGACTGGACTCCGACCCAGCCGTTGTAGGTGATGACAGGTGCGCCTACATGCCCTTTCTTTGTTGTGATGAGGACGACGCCGTTGGCTCCGCGCGCACCGTATATGGCTGTGGCCGAGGCGTCTTTCAGAATGTCTATGGAAGCTATGTCTTCCGGATTTATCATTGTCGAGCCTACCGAGGACTCCACAGGAAATCCGTCCACCACATACAGCGGAGAATTGTCCTGGGTCACGGAATTGTTTCCCCTGATAACGATATTCAGGTCGCTCCCGGGCTGACCGTCCGAGGAAGACACCTGTACTCCCGCCACACGGCCCGCCAGCATTTCCTCGAAATTCGTCACAGGAGCTTTCACCATTTCATCCACGTCGGCTGTGCTCACCGCTCCCGTGAGATCCTTCCTCGTCGTAGTTCCATAGCCCACGACCACCACTTCGTCCAGGAGTTCGGAATCCTGCATAAGTCTGATTGTCAGTTTGGATTCCTTTCCGAGCCTGATACGCTGCGTCTTGTAGCCCACATACGAGACTTCGATTTCCGTTTCGTCAGGGGAGAGTTCCATAGAAAAGTTTCCGTCGAGGTCGCTTATCGCCCCGTCGTTTTTCCCTACTTTGGCGATATATGCCCCGATGACAGGCTCACCGGTTCCGAAATCCACCACGATTCCGGACAGACTTCTTTTTCCCGACTGGATATCCGGGACTCCGGAAGCCGTAGCTGAAAATGCGGCTGCCGCTGTCAACAGCAGGACAATTACCGCCCTGATCCATTTTATCGTTAAGGTCATCTGTTTATCTGTTATTGGTTTGTCTTTTCATTTCCGATTTCAGGAACATCCATGCCCCAGTAGCGAGTATGACGGCTCCGACAGCCGCCGGAGCGGCCCAGTCCCGTCCGGACAAGGCTCCGAGCACTATTATGACCGCGCCTGAAATCCCGAGAGCCGTACCGAGGACACGTTTCGTGAAGCGGTCGGTCTTTCCGGCCGTTTCAGGATCCGCCTGCACAGCTTCCTTGCGGGCCTCGTTCTTCGCTGCCAGATATCTGTCGTAACCCGGATCCCGGAATCCCTTGCGCCAAAGGACGATTTCAGTCACTGCCAGCATAATGACAGGCACCATAGCCCCGACTATCATTTCCCACGTACGGTTCAGGGCAAGCCCGAACAGCCACGGGGTAACGAACTTGAAGAAGAGGTTGATGGCAAGGCTCGAAAATGTCACGCCGAGAATCGTCCTGGCGGTCTGGCGTTTTGAAAAAAGCGACCAGATGACAGGCAGATAGATAGGTACTCCCGTCAGCGCAGCCACGCTGATGACGACATTCACGATTCCGCCCATCGACTTGATAAGCAGGGCCACGACCACGGCCAGCACTCCGAAGCCGAGGGTGGAAATCCTGGCCACCTTCATCAGATGGCTCTGCGTAGAAGCCGGCCTGAGCCTGCGGTATATGTCGTTTGTGAACACTCCGGCGGAAATGTTCAGGGTGGAATTCAGGGAACTTGCCGTGGCGAAAATCATTCCTCCGAGCATAAGTCCGAGCATACCGTCCGGCATAGCCTCCTTGCACATAAGCAGGTAGGCATCCTCGTTCTGAAGTCCGGTCAGGCCCGGATTGAACACCCTGTAAATCATAGGCGGAAGCATCCACAACACCGGACTAACGAGATACAGAGTACCGAAAAGCCAACCCACTTTCTTGGAATCCCTTTCGGTCTTTACGGAAGTGTAACGCTGCACATACGCCCAGTTCCCTCCGAGGAAAAACATATTGTAAATGCAGAATGCGAAAATGAAACCGGGTGTATATTCCCCTTCGAACACACTGAAAAAGCCGTCGGGCACCCTGTCGAGAAATTCCGACACGCCGCCTATCTTGCCGAAAGAAAGCGGAATCACAATGATCAGCGCGGCGAACAGTATCACGAACTGCAGTACATCCGTCACTACCACTCCCCTGAGACCTCCCACGGCAACGTATATCATACTGAGGCCGCCGAGTACCAGTATGGATGTGGTCAGAGGAATCCCCGCAGCCACCTCGATGATCTTGGCCACCGGGTAAAGGAATGATCCTGTGGTGAACACGGATACGGCCAGGAAGATGTAGGTATATGTCTTCTGCGTGCCGGTCCCGAACCGTTCGGTGATATATTCGGCTGCGGTGAGACTGTGTGTCCTGTGCCATCTCGGTGCAATCCAGGTACCCACGGCAAAACCGGCAACCGCCATAGTCAACTGTATGATGATGGACACAAGACCATAGGAGTAGGCTATCGAGCCCCACACGACAAAGGTTCCTGCCGAGAAGAAGCCCATAAAGAGGGAAAGACCGCTCATTGCCCACGGTACGTCACCGCCTCCCGCGAAAAAACTTTTCATATCCTTTCCTGTACGGGAAAAGGAAATTCCGGTAATCAGTACTCCGACTGAAAACAGGATTATCGTAAGATAGTCGAGAATGCTCATTTCAGATGGTTTTGCTTGTCAGTCATTACCCATATTCCCATAAGGCCGGGGCACACATCGCCTTCCGGCCGCTCCAGGGCCACTGTCAGGAAACGTGTCTGGACCGGTGCGGGGAATATCAGGGCATTCACTGTCCTGTAATTCGACTTTACATGCACTATTTCGGTCCCTTTGTCGTCCGAAATCCTGTATTCACGGTAGCACAGAGGCATCACAGAGTCATAATGACCCATCTGCACGGATTCCATCGCATTGTCCGCATCCGTGTCGAAATAAAGGTTGATGCCTCTGACTGTCCGAGGTTCCGGCCATTCGAGAACGATTTCCGGTGTCCCGTCATCAACCGAGGCCACCCAGGCATTCGTTCCGATATAAGGGCGGAAAACGGTAGAATGCAGATTCTCCGGGCCGAAACCGGCCAATGCGGGAGCGAACCGCAACGCTATGTTTCCGCTCGCGGGCCTGCGTTTCGGACACCAGAACTCGAACGATTCCACACCGATGCCTTCAGGAGGAGTCTGCCTACCGAAATTGGAAACAGCCGGATTTATGTGATTGTATACGGCCGTCAGTCCCGTCACCAAGCGGCTGCTCATCGCCACGCGCACCGATGGATTCGTCATAAGACATACGAATACATACCGAGGACTGTCATATACACGACCGAAATCCACCGGGACTTCGTTCCTGCCCTTTTCCAATGCCGTCACATGTACAGCATCGGTTATGTCCGGAGTGTAGTTTTCCTTCCTGGACGAACTCCTCAGTTCCATCCGTATTTCCGTGGCCTCGTCAGCTTCGAGAATCAGAGTGAGTTCCGGCACCCTGTCCCTTACCGGAAACAGCTCGGCGGCAGGATAGTCGAGGCGGAACCACGTCCCGTCCGGAGGAAGTTCGCCGAGTTCAAGTTCCGAAGACACTTTCACTGACGCCCCGGCAACCGGGTCGGTGTCTCCCGTGCCGATGCCCGGAATAAAATTGCCGCTCCTGATGAGTTCCGCCTGCAGCTGCCGTATGTTTTCCGGTGCGGCAATGTCCGCGGGCCGGCAGCCTTTCTCCTTACAGATAGCGGCAGCCCTTCCGATGGACTCTCCTCCGAGCGCGGCAGTACACATCACCCTCGTGGAGCCGTTTGCGACGTGACTGGAAGACATTATCCTGCCCCCTATGAACATATTGTCGAGATCCGGAGTCACATAGCATCTGTAGGGTATCTGATAGACTCCCTTGCTGTGCCACTGGTTGCAGGCGTTTCCGGAAGCATAGACACCGTCCGAAGGGTGCAGGTCAATGGCCCAGCCTCCGTATGCCACTGCATCATAATGTCTTCGCTGCTCTATGATGTCCTGCTGGATGATCGTATACAGTCCGTTGAACCTGCGGCTTTCGCGCTTTCCCGGGAAAAGTCCCGCCCATTCGAGGGTCAGATTTTCCGCCTGGGGGAATTTCCCCGAGTTCTTGATGTAGTCCCAGACCCCGTACACGACTTTCCATAGTTCGAACTTTATCTTTTCCGTGTCCGCCACCGTGTCGAGCCTGCCGCCGTACTCCAACCACCAATATTTGCAGCCTTGCTGCCCGGGATTGAAATAGTTCGGGTTCTTCAGTTTCGGAATCCTGTCTTCCACATCCTTAAGGGCGAAGTCCGGGGCCACGAAGCTTACGGGATGCCCCGCATCCTTCATATAGAACAGAATGCTGTGTCCGAGCAATTCTCCGTAACGTTCCCTGTCAGGGGCAAATCCTTCCCCGTACTCGTCCTTTTCCTCGGCTCCCATCCTGTAAGAGGCTCCTGCGAGGTAACCGAGGGTTCCGTCTCCGGTACAGTCGGCGAACAGGCTGCCCGAGATGCGGTACGATGTCCCGTTCTGCGGATTTATTGCAGTCACCGATGCGATGTGCCTGTCATCGGATTTCTCCACAGCATAGAGTACGGTGTTCAGCAGCAGAGTGATGTTCTTTTCGGCCAGAACCTTGTCGATCAGCACCATATCGAAAAGGACAGGGTTGCCTTCCTTGTTCCTGAACGTGTTTTCCACAAGGATTTCATCGATGATGCCTCCCTCCCGGGACCAGCGGTTGTTGTTCCCCATATGCGATGTGGCGCCCAATGCCCACAGGCGGACTTCGCTCGAGGCGTTGCCTCCGAGCACGGGACGGTCCTGGATCAGGACGACCCGCAGACCGGAACGGGCTGCAGCGATGGCGCTGCAGACACCGGTCAGTCCGCCACCTGCGACGACAAGATCCCCGCTAAGCGTAACCTCGGGAAGATCGCGCTTGAATTGCAAATTATTGTATGTCATAGATTTTAATCCAAAGAAACGGTTTCGAGCGGAGTGTCGCGGATGCAGCGGACGGAGTAGCCTCTGGCACGGTCTGCCGTTCCCGCCTGGAATCTTGTGTCCTGGATGTGGACACGCCTTGCCTGAGGAGTTTCCCCGGTCGTATTTGGCGATGCAGGAGTATTGCACCAGAATCCTATTGCCGCTCCGATATATGTGATATTTCCTGTCGATGTATTATTTCCATAACCGGCGGCCGGTATTCTCAAAACGCTGTTCGCCATTGTTTCAAGGGCTCCGGTTATAGTCTGATTATCGTATCTCGGATCTATTTCCTCCTCGATTCCGAGAATCGTACCGACCATAAGATATATTTCTTCAGCAGATGGAAGCCTGTAACCTGCAGGACAAGGGTTATTAACCTGTCTCGGATCATCGAGACCGGCTGCGAAACTCTGATTTATACCATTGCCGGCAGTATTTCCGCCTCCCCACAAACCATAAAGATTCGAGTTCGCATCATCGGCCCAGTCGCCTGCTGTCAGGACAAAACCATTGGAAACCGGATTTTCCCTGTCGGTCTGAATTTCAGACACCTTATTGACCCTTCCTCCGTAATTGCCGGTACTGCTCCAGCTTATCTGTTCGTGCCCGTCAGCCTTTCTCGACCATTGGAAGCTCGAACCGTATGCCAGATAATCATTGTAGGCTGTTGCCACCTGCGATGCACCGAGATTCCTGTCGAGCCAGGTCTGGGTCACGGTCTCACCCTCGCCATTGACCACCTCTATGTTTACCGGAAAATAGAGCTTGTCGTAATAAGTGTCGCCCTTGCCGTAATTCAGATCCTTTACGCCGTTGACTTTCACAGTGCAGACAGCGGTACAGAGGCGAGGATCATCAGCCGTAGCGGTCACCGTCGCCACTCCGTGGCCTACAGGGGTAAGCACGCCGTCCTCAACCTTCACTACATACTCGTCGGATGATGTCCATGTCAGACTCGTCGCTCCTTCAGGCATCTCCACGGCGGAAAGCGTCACCTGAGACGGATCCGGGGTCGCCTCAAAATCGAAAGTCACCTCCGTTCTGTCGAGATCGAAAGTGTTCGGTTCCACAGGCATCTCCCTGTAATACCATTTTCCTGCTTCGAAAGACTTGCCCCCGACAGGAACTTCCTTGACGGATTCGTATTCGGTCCCGTCTGCCGACGTCACTGTAACAGTAACCGTACTGCCGCCCTCAAGCGTGAACGGAGCCGTTGAAAGGTAGAAGCTTTCCGTCTCTCCGGCAGCGATGCTTCCTCCGGTAACTGTCAGAGACACTTCATCCGACACTTTGTCCGTGGCAGTAAGCCTCCCGGTCTGAGGATTGATCAGGAAATCGCCGGACATAGCGGCTTCTGCACTGTTGGTAACGGTTATCTTCGCAACCTCCAATGCTGCGGGCAGACCATTGGTCACCATTACTTCGAAAAGGGCCGAGGCATGGTTCATCTTTACCGTAGCTTCACCCTCACCCATGACAAATTCATCGGTGTAGCCGTACATAGGAGCATCTATGTGAGCGCCTGAAGACACTCCGGCCTGTGTACAGGTTCCGGATATGAGTATCGGCACATTCGCATTACCGTCCACGATGTCGTTCTGCTCTTCTGCGTACGGGTAAATAACATTCAACGCAGCGGTTTCAGTCACAGAGAACTCTCCGACGGCCAGGAACACACCATCCCCTTCATCGGATTTCACGAAACGGTAGCCCTCGCACTTCCCGTTGTCCGATACGATTACGGAAAGTTCGTCATCCGCATCCCATTCCACGCTTCCGTCAGCAGGTGAAAACGATGTCTTGGACGAGACTGCAGGGGTTTCACCGGTTCCCGACGTTACAGAAACAGTTTCAGCCACAAGCCTGAAAGCCTCGGCTGCAGGGGTCTGGCCTTCCGGGGTAACGTTGTCCGTTCCGGCCTCCGGATTCTCGCTCTGACAGGCGGTCATCAGGACTGCCGCAGATGCCATTGCAAACAATATCTTTCTCATATTTCCTTTGTTATTAAAATTCCGAATCCTTGATGTATGACGGGGCCTCTATGCCATAAGCATCACCCCCCCCCGGGCTATCTGCAAAGCCCTTTTCTACCTTAATCTCTGCAAATGCGATTTCCGGTGCCATATATCCAATGGCGTTTTTTGTCTGAGATTCTTTCATAATATACGGTTATTGGTTCTGTATTTCCTTATGCGGCTGTCAGTTCAGTGTATTCTACAGTCGTCGCAAAGATATCCAATCGGCAATCA
>CASFLY010000014.1 GCA_949295645.1 uncultured Bacteroidales bacterium
ACTGAAGACAAGCTCGAAATCCTCCGCAACGCTGACGACATCTTCATCCGCGGCCTGCGCGAATACAGGATAGATGGGGTGCCTTCTGCTTCGGACCCTACGGTCATGGCCACGAACCTTTATGACTCGATCTGGCAGGCCGGGGCCATGCTGCTTCCTGTCAAGAGCGTAGGCGTGATGGGAGACGAGAGGACATACGAATACACCATAGCCCTCCGGGCAGTGATTTCCACTGACGGAATGACCGCCGACTGGGTGCACCTGCCGTACGACTTTCTGGCGAAAGTCAGCAACGACATCATCAACAAGGTGCGCGGGGTGAACCGCGTCGTCTACGACATCAGTTCCAAACCGCCTGCAACCATCGAGTGGGAATAAAAAGACTGAATCCATCCTGACTCCCTGCAACCATCGAGGAGGAAAAGGAAAACAAAAAAATGAGTGGCCCGGCTTTCACAAGTCAGGCCACTCCCGTTTAAGGGCGGCGGGAAGGATCTCCCGACAGCCCTCGAACCATGCACATGAAAACTACATTTCCGAAACAGGGGGCTGCTCCGAAGTGTAGTAGATGTTGTCCATCTGCCAGGCATCGAGACTGACAAGGCGCATAGGGTTGCCTATGGCGCGGACAGACACGCCCGTACTTTCGTCCAGTACGGGATAAGTCCTTATGGCGATGCACTGGCGGTCGTTTACGAATACCTCGACGACGCTGCGGTCGATGAAGATGCGCAGCCTGACATTCTCGTCATTGCCGATGAGTACGTCGGCCGTTTCGGTGATACGTGGACGGGCGTCCGCGGAAATGGAGCCGCAGGAATTGTCCAGGGAAATGGCGGATGACACCCAGGTGCTCCAGCTGTCCCGGGAAGTCAGGGTGCGGTCGGGATAACCTCCCTTGAAATAGAACATTATACGGGTATATTCCTCCTTCTGCGGAGAACGCAGCACGTCGATTTCAAAAGCACGGGCGCCGCACAGGTCGATTTCAGCATCGATTTCCATCGTGTTGCCCTCCACCCCTTCAAGAACGATTTCGCGGTTGGCCGGCATGGCCATGTCCCTGACAGAGACGCACTCCTTCCTGAGCGATTCTATGTCGCCGTAAGGCTGTATGCACAGGTCGCCGTTGTCATCGAGGGTGAGCAGGCGCGGCAGGGTCATAAGTTCGCTGAACGAATTTCCGCCGATGCGTTTCCCGCTGGACATATTGAATATGGCCACCACTCCTCCGTTTCCGTCGGGACAGGCCGAAGGGGCATGCACCCCGCCGTTGAGGACGGGTCCATGGTTGAAATTGCCGCCGCCGGTGACGAAGAACTTGTCCTTTTGAGTATCGTAGTCGCCGATGAGATATTTGCCGGCGCTCTTGTGGCTGAAATGAAGCATTATGTATTTGCCGTCATCCCCTATCGGGCAGAAATTCGGGCAGGCCCCGTCATCGCCGACAAGTGCATAGTCGTTGTGCTCGACAAACTGGTGCATATACTCCCATTTCTTCAGGTCCTTCGAGCGGAAAAGCCAGTCGGCAGGCTGCAGTTTGCCTCCGGGGCCAGTAGCCTGTCTTCCTCCGGACAAGGCATAGTAATAGTCCCCGTTGCGCCAGATACACGGGTCGAACACATCGTAAGGGCGCACTTCTCCCGGTTTCTTGACCGGGACTATCGGATCGGGCATTTTCTCCCAGTTGAGAAGCAGGGGGTCGGACGATACTGCCACCATGTTGCCGTAGCCGACTCCGTGATATGCAGCCAGCACCCTGTCCGAGTCGACGAAAGTGGTGCCTGAAAAGCACATCCTCTCCGGATCGGGGTAAATGGCCAATGGAAGGTCGCGCCAGTGTATCATGTCGTCGCTGACCGCATGACCCCAATGCTGGCGCTTGTCCTCAGGCGGGTATGCCTGGTAGAACAGATGCCACTTGCCGTTCCAGCGGCACAGCCCGTTCGGGTCGTTCAGCTGCCCTTCCGGGGAAATGAAATGGTATGCAGGCCGGTGCCTGTCGAGGGAATCGAGACGCCGCCGAGACTCCGCATAGCGTTTCAGCAGAGGGTTCTCTTCCAGCTGTTTCAGCTGCTCGTCCGCGTCCGTGGAGAATGTCCAGGAGGGAACTTTCGATTTCAAGTCCGACTGTGCACCGGCTTCCGGTACCAGGACAGGAAACAGCATCGCTGCCACTGCCATCAAAAACTTTTTTCTCATACTTATCATACTCATAAAGTCTACTAATATCGTCTGCTTCAACGTCGGTTAGACAGACCTTATTATATCTTAGGCTCCCAGCCTTTTTCGTATTTCCGGCTCCAGAGTCTGTCAGTTTCTGTATCCGAATTTTTGATTTTCCCTGTCAACGGGTCAATTTCAAGCGAATGCCCCACACGCTGTGCGATGTTTCCGTACTGCACAAGCTGGGTGGATATGCAGGCGTCTTCAAGCCCGGAATTCAGTTTCGCATTCTTGCGAATGGCATCGAACCAGTTCCTGAAGTGGAAAAGATCAAGGGCTTCCGAAGGATTCAGCAGGTTGCCGGTTTCGAATTTCAATTCGCTTTTGACATCCTTGATGACACCTCCTTTGAAGTCCAGGATCGTGTACTCGTTTCCACCGGTCAGCCGTAAGTTGGCATTCTCGCCGTAAAACATCACTCCGAGAGGAAGTCCGTCCACACCGGCAGGATTGCAGCTTCTGCCTTCCCATGAACCGGATGCCACGTCTCCGAACTGATAGGTTATAAGTTGTGTGTCAGGCGTCTGCCAGTCATCTTGATAACGATAGCGTCCGCCGATAGACCCTACCGTCGTAGGATAATCAACTCCGAGGCCCCAACGCATCATATCCACGAAATGGGTACCGTTGTTCAGAGCCTCTCCGGTTCCCCAGTTCCAGAACCAATGCCAGTTGTAGTGCACGATGTTGTCACGGAACTCCTGTCTTGGTGCCGGGCCCTGCCAGAGATCCCAGTCAAGCCACTCTGGAACGGGGACAGACTTTCCGACGCCAATGGACGGACGGTTGTTCACATACCATGCTTTGGCATATCTGACCTTGCCGATATTGCCGGCCTTGATTTCGTCTATACCGGCCTTGACATTCGGCCAGGAACGTCTCTGATTCCCGACCTGTACGACTGATCCGTATTTCAGGGCGGCGCGGACAAGCATCCCGTTCTCCGCCGGATTGTGGCTCGTCGGCTTCTCCAGATAGACATGCTTTCCCGCACGCATTGCCATAATGGCAGCCGGGGCGTGCCAGTGGTCCGGAGTGGCAATGACTACCGCATCAATATCCGGAGCTTCGAGCAGCTTCCGGATGTCCCGCTCCGCCTTCGGGGTTTTCCCCGTAATCTTTTTGACTGTGTCCTGACATTTGGTTATGGCCCTGCTGTCCACATCGCAGATCCAGGTTATCTCGCAGTCCTTGAGTTTGGAAAGCCCGGACGCAAGACCGAGACCGCGGGAATTCACCCCTATCATACCAAGACGTATCCGGTCATTCGCCCCCATTATCGTACCCTTGGGGTCGAATGCCATGGATTTGAACATGTTGCCGAGCAGCAATGTCGCGGCTCCGGCTCCTGCCTCTTTTATAAAGTTCCTTCTCGAAACCATTTCAATCGGATTTTAATAATTAATAATTTCGGTTCGACGAATTTATGTTGCTGAAGGCCATGGAATTCGTCGACAATAAATACGTTGTTTCATTTCAAATACTTTTCGAGAAAGTCGTAGCCTTTCTCGAGGGCATATCCCGGAGGCCTGTGTCCCGTGGCATGGTTCAGGAAAAACAGGGTCTTGCAGTCCCGGGGCATCGCTGCGGACAACGCCTTGCGGCTGTCATCATTGTCAGCCTCGCCGGCTATCAGGAAAAACGGCTTGAATCCCGAATACTCCCACAGATCGGTATTGCATGCCCCGGCGGCCTTCAGTTCTTCCAGCCTGTCGCCCCAATACCATGGTTTTTCCCAGTTCGTCTGCTCCCAAAGCAGCCCGAAATCGCTTGCCAGTATCGCCTTTATACGAGGATCCACACACCCGGTATAAAATGCCATCTTGCCTCCTAAAGAATGACCGGCTATGCCTATCCTGTCGTTGTCCACCCTCGGGTCTGACTCCAGTATGTCGATCAGCAGCCTCGTATCTGCTACCAGTTTGCCGATCCCGCACCATTGGGGCCAATCGGTCAGAAGGGCATCGGCTGCATCCTGCCACCGGGAAAAGTCATCCCTCGGCTTTCCGGAGTCCGGACAATAAGTCAGATGATAGGATTCGGCACTGATACAGATGAAGCCGCGCTTTGCCAGATGGGCCATCATCTCTATCCCGGCATAGCGCGGCAGAGCCTCGCCTGTGAGAATATCGAAGCCCAGCATGGCATCAGGGAAATAGAATGGGACTACAACTGCGGGACACGGGCCGTCAGCTGCATCCCGGGGAATCACCATTACCACTCTCTGCCATGTGTCAGGTCCGTTCCGTTGAAGCATGACTTCCGCATCGAAATCCTCATAGCTATGCCGCTCCACAAACTTCACCTCGTGAGGAAAGACATACTCCTGCGGTACGGAAAGATACTGGAAAATCAGAGATATTATCAGAATCAGTTCAGTCATTCCATTTCCTGTTTGAATTTCTCCGGAATCCCGTATTCACCGAAAACTGCCCGACTATAAGGATAGTCCATAATATCATAGGCCTGCATCTGATGCACCAGTGCTTTCTTGAAACGTTCAAAGTCACGTTTCCCCTTTTCGCACCACTGGATTTCACTCAAGGCATCCATCCTCGGCAGAAGGTTGTAATACATGTTCACCCTGTCTGAAATGAATTCGGTCCAGAGATTTGCCTGCACTCCGAGTATCTTGTCCAAATGTTCCGGATCCACTTCCTCTTCAGGCTCGTAAGAATATGTTTTCTCAATCGGTATAAAGCCCCCGATGCTCAGAGGTTCAAGATCCAGATGTTCGGACTGGTAATAGTCGAAATAGAAATACGGGGCAGGAACCATTACCGTTCGGAATCCATCATTTGCCGGCATCCGGCTTCTGCCCGGACGCCAATACATGACTACCGCGTCCTTGGATATGTCCCCTTCGATGATTTCGTCCCAACCCATGAGAGTCCGTCCATGTTCAGCCAGGAATTTCTGAACTCTGTCTGTCACGTAGCACTGAAGATACTGTTCTTTGGTGAAACGCGAATCGGAACGCAGGCCCAGCTTCCTGATAAGGCGCTGGCAGTCAGGACAATTCTCCCAGAACTGCTTGCGGCATTCGTCTCCTCCGATATGGATGATTTCCGACGGGAAAAGTTCCATGATTTCGGTCAGGACATCTTCGATGAATGTAAATGTCGCCTCTTTTCCCGGGCAAAGGGCTTCGTCGGCGATGGCCCAGGTACATCTCACCTCGTACGGGCCTCCGGTACATCCCATTTCCGGATATGCTGCAAGAGCCGCCACCATGTGTCCAGGCATGTCGATTTCCGGGATGACGGTGATTCCCAGGCTGTCGGCGTATGCGACGACATCGCGGATTTCATCCTGGGTGTAATACCCGCCGTAAGGAGTATTGTCGTAGATGTTTCCGTTGACCTTGTGCATCGGGTCATTGTGGTGCCCGACTATGGTCTGCTTCCTGATGCTTCCATATTCAGTGAGTCTCGGGTACTTACGGATTTCGACCCTCCAGCCCTGGTCATCCGTAAGATGCCAGTGGAAAGTGTTCATCTTGTGCATGGCCATCAGGTCAAGGTAGCGCTTCACTTCATCCGCGCTGAAAAAATGCCGGGCGACATCGAGGTGCATGCCACGGTAGTGGTATCTGGGGGCATCCTCGATGGTAAGGCATGGCAGTTTCCACAAGGCGTCACGGACGGTAGTATCTCCATAATATTCCACAGGGAGCATCTGCCCTATGGTCTGTATTGCATAAAGCACTCCGTGGAAGTCAGCTGCCGTGATTCTGGCAGAACGGGCGGAGATGTCTATCCTGTAGGATTCTCTGCCCATAGTCGAGTCTGTGCAAAACGAAATGCCGTGTTCCTTAAGTCCGGTGCAGACACGGCTTTTCCTGCCGGTGACCTTTCCGAGCCTTCCGGCGAATTTCTCTATGGCAGCCACAGACATGGCATCCATATCTTCGGAAACAGAAATGCCTGCACCGGCTACTTTGAATGTACCATCACCTGCAACAATACTTTGGGGAGCAGGGATAATATTGTCCGTAACAAAGTTTATATTGTCCTGCGGACCGCAGGACAATATAAACATACCTGAGAGGGCTATGGCCGCTATGTGTTTCATGGCAGGCAACATTTTATTCCACAACAGTAAGTGAGACGTCGTCGATGTTCACGAGACATTTCACTGTCTGACCGCTTTCATTCAGGACCGGAACCGGATTGAAATGTATCGCGCACTTCCCGAAGCTGATACCAGGATTCTCGCTGATGATTTTCGGGAGATCGAAAGTGACCGAGCACTCCACCCAGTTTCCGCTCTTGTCCAGAGTTATGGTCTCCTCGTATGTAGTATCGGTAGTATTTGTCGCTCCGGTAGAAGACACGATACCGACTCTCATTTCCTCGATATTGTTCAGGTTCGCCGCAACATTACTTGTACCCCAGACAAGAGCAGGTCTGTTGTACCAGAACGTCAGCTTGTATGTCTTGGTATCATCCAGAGAGAGTGTCTGTGCCAGGGAGAACAGGTGCTCCATATTATCCTTATGGTCTGCATATTGGGATGTAGCACCGAATGCCGTATATACCACTGCCGATTTGGTACCCGTATGGGCTATCGGGGTGCCGCCTCCGGTATATTGCAATTCCGTGTCATCAATATACGTGAACCAAAACCACGAATTGTTGCTGCATCTGTGGAACCAGGTCCCGTCAGGAACTGTAGTACCGGCGGTTGCATCCGGGAAAGTACTCATGGATGTAGTATTGAAGAAACCGGCAAGACGCAAAGGCCGTACAAGCGCATTGGTATGGACTACAGGAGATACCGAATGCGGGGTAATCTCCTCCTCGAAACCGCCGTTCAGGATTTCTTCCCTGAGTTCTACAGGCGGAAGATCCTCATCGGAAAATTCAGGAATCTCCGTCCCGATGATCGGCTCGTCAGGGAGGGTCTTGTCTATGACGGCCTTGTGGTTCTCATAGAATGTCTTGGCCGCCTTCATCACGCTGATGTTCTCGCTGTAGGTCACAGGATCGGAATCCTGGCAGTTGCCGATGAGCACGATACCGTCACACCTCAGATACAGGAACTCCATAGCTTCAAGCAAGATTTCCTCATCGACAGGCTGATAGGCTTTTGGAAAATCGGCTTTTCTGTGGTTGTACACGGCACCGATGCAGGCATATATCTTCTTCCCGGCAGGAAGTCCGTTGCGGGCCTCCTCCAGGACTGTCCTGGTGTCGGATTTCCAAAGTTCTATATCATCGTTGACCATCACCACATCAAGGTAGAGAATATCGGCATATTGTCTGAGCACCCTTGTCGGTTCTACGGCATAGCGCAGCCAGCTGTCCATCCTTGCAAACTCGGTTTCATAACTACCAAGCAGAAGGGCCGTAAGAGCTGTAGGGCCTACTCCCTTATAGCCGATGGTGGTCACATCGTTCGCCGCGTGGAAGGTTTCGTAAACGCTTTTGAAACGCTCTACCATGGCGGCATTGTTACTACTGCGATCCCCTATCCATGTGCTCTGGTTGATGAGAACCGGACGTGTCACACTCTCCCCGACCTTGGTGATACGGCTCAGAACCGGAGGGTTAGGCTCCCCAGGGGCCAGGACATCCGGATCCTTCTCTGAAAGATCGGCTTCCTTTACATAGTTTATCGGCTGGAGACCGAATTTCAGAAGGTCATCAGGTGTATTCGTAAAGTTAAGGCACTCATAGACATAGAATTCGGAAGGCTCACGGGTGATGTCTCCTGACTGCTCAGAGGTGTCGAGCTTGATATTGGCAGCATGGTTAGAGATGAACTGTTTGGTAGTGTTGTATATATCCTGCACCCTGCCGTCTGTCCAGGCTACGTCCTCACCGTTTTCGCCTTTGCCATGAGACCAGATCACCACTCCGTCGAGTCGCTCGTAGCAGGCTTCGAGCATTTTCATCCACACGTCAGTCGTCATGAACTGCTGGTAGTACTCATTGCTCTCGAGGTTGTAGTACTGAGGCCAGAGATATCCTACGATCTTCTTGTCCGGAAAATTCTCCCTGATATAGTTTACCGTCACGTCCAGATCGGATATGTATTGGTCTATGTCCGGATTCATGGCATAGAGCGAAGGATACAGCACGTCCGAAACTTCCGCCGCTCCCATGCGTTTCTGGCTGTCGGATTTCCAGCGGGCTATAAGTTCCTCTTCGGTCTTTCCGACCATATTCGGGTTGTGACGGAGAATGTTCAGATCCGACACAGGAAGTCCGTAATTGCCGACATTACATCCCGGGATAGCCTCCTTGAATCTGTCGAACAGTGTAGTAAATCCTGCCTTCATCTCCGCGCCGGACTTGCTCGAATACCAGGCTTCAATGTCTGTACTGATGGTATTGACTCCCGTGGCCTTGGCAAGGTCAATCTGTGTCTGGATCTTCTCGTCATCCAGTTCACCGTCATCCCCCAATAAGAAAGCCTCGTATATTAATGTAACTGGCGATATCATGTCAGCTTTCAGATCAGGCTTGCCATCGTACGACATGGCGTCATAGACATAAAACTCTTTCGTTGCACCGGGAGTTTCATCTTCCTCTTCGAGGTATGCTGGCGGTTCGGGTTTTGAACAGGCCATAGCCGAAACCAACAGGGCCGCCATTAAAATGAATATATTGCTATGATGTCTCATAATTGTATTGATTGTTAAAATTCAGTGTCGTCTGTCATTATTCGCCGGCAATATCGGTCACTATGTTGTCCGAATGCTCGGAAATGAATTCCTTGGTCACTTCATACATGGCCTGCACCCTGCTGTCAGACCATTGCACATAAGTCTTGTTGTCCTCGTCACGGCCGTGAGCCCATATGACCACTCCGTCCAGATACTTGTAGCAGGCTTCCAGGACGGCCCTCCAGTCTTCCGGACTGATGAACTTCTGGTAGTACGGATTGTATTTGAGGTTGTAGTACTGTGGCCAGATGTAACCGATGACCTTCTTCCCAGGAAAATTCTTGCGGATAAACTGTGCAGTGGTCTTTACGTCTTTGGCAAACTGCTTCATGTCCGGATTCATGGCATAGAGCGAAGGATAGAGCACATCGCTGACTTCCGCTACCGGGAAACGGTTCTTGCTGTCGGATTTCCAACGGGCGATGATTTCCTTTTCCGGTTTTCCTTTCATGGAGGTCGTGTAGCGTAGAACGTTCAGGTCTGATACCGGGACACCGTAGTTGCCTACATTACATCCCGGGATGGCTTCCTTGAACCTGTCGAAAAGTTCCGTAAAGCCGGCTTTCATCTCCTCTCCTGTCCGGCTCTCATACCACTCCTCTATATCCGTGCTGATAGTATTTATACCGGAAGCCTGTATGTCCTTAATACGGGCATCTACCTTGGCCATGTCCAGCTGAGTGTCCTCTCCTATCAGGAAAGCCTCGTAAATCAGCGTGACAGGAGACAGTTTGTCTTCAAGCAGGGAGGCAGGCTTGCCCTGATAGTGCATAGCATCGTAAATGCAGAACGTCTTCTGCGCAAAAGAAGGGAAAGTCATTGAGAGCAGCGCAATAGCCGCAATTATTATCCGTTTTCTCATAAAATACCACTGTCAATGTATTGTCAATCAAATATCTGTATTACGGGCAGCCGCACCGGGGATTAATACCCCGGATTGTTCTGCCATTTTCTCAGTTCCACCTGTCTTACCGGCAGAGGGAAGAGATAGTTCTGCCTGCCGGCATTCACCCTTGCACCGATGTCCGGATTCTTGGAAACCATCTCGTCCACCCTGTCGGTGCGAACCAGCTGGAACCATCTTTTGAATTCGAACACGTTCTCCCAGCCGAACTCGTCGAAGACCGCGTCCTCGAATTCGTCGGCAGACATCTGCGGCAAGACATAGTCGGGATCGCCCATAGCCCTTGCCCTAACTTTCCTGAGGCATTCACGGGCCAGGTCGTCAGGATTGCCCGTAGCCTTGGTGACGGCTTCGGCGTAGAAAAGAAGGGCATCGGCATAACGGTATATCGGCGTCAGACCTTCGGACAACTGTCCTGCAGCAGCCGTATTGCCCTCTATCCCATACTGTCCGCATCCACCGAAACCCCGGTATTTTCTGATATAAGGTGCGCCGGCATCAAAATCTTCCCACTGAACTATCTCACCGGTTGTCTTGTCTTCCGTGGATGTCACGAAACAGAATTCCTTTCTCGTATCGTCCGGGAAACTTTCGAAGAACACCGGATCGGCCGCATAATCGCTCCATCCGCCTTCTTCATAACCGAGATATGATATACCGTACTGGCTCGGCAGATAAGTGAGAGAGTGATGCAGGGCAAAAATATGTTCAGTAGTGTTATTCACGTTTCCGATCTGCCAGAGCTGGCGGTATTCAGGCATGAGTGAGTGCGGTGAATTTTCCACTACGTCCTTTGCCACGGCAGCAGCCTCGGCGTAGTACCCTGTCTCGTTCATCGGCCAGCCTGCCATATTCAGGTAGACATCTGCAAGAAGTGTCTTTGCCGCCCAACTTGTAGGGGCCTGCACGGTTCTGCCCGTACCCTCAAGAAGTTCAGATGCAGCAATGGCGTCCGGAACGATGATCCTTTCGTAGATATCCTTCACGCTTTTTCTCGGGATGGACTCGTCACCGTCTATGTCGGCTGTGGACTGAGGGTCTGTGATGGCCGGAGCGTCTCCCCACAGGCGGACTACGTAGAAATACATCAGCGCCCTGATGAAACGCGCCTCACCGAGATACTTGTCTGTCACAGTGTGATCCAGTTTGTCATTGGCCTCTATCAGGGCAATGATATTGTTCGCGGAAAAGATAGCCTTGTAGAACCACTTCCACAACGTGCTGACGTCCGGACTGTCGATGGCGGCACTCATCTGGTCGTTCAACAAGACCCTGGTCTTGGTAATGTCTCCCACTATCATATCGTCACCGGCCACGGCCAAAGAGGCAAGCCGGCAATTATAGCCGAAATTTTCTCCCCACCAGTCCTTGTACATACCGTTGCACATGCTCCCAAGGATGTCTTCATTCAGTTCGATGGTTTCCTGGAAAATCTGGCTCTGCGGTTTCTGCAGGAGATCGACGCACCCGGAAAGCAACAGGGCCGCGAATGCAAAACAGATTATCTTTTTCATGATTCTTGTCAATTTACAATGTCAGGTTAATGCCGAAAATGAATTCCCTTTTGCTCGGATATGTGCCGGTATCAAGACCCGGACGCAGAGGATTGCTGACTGCCAGTTCAGGATCATTTCCGGAATAGGAGGTGATGGTGAAGACATTCTTCGCGGAAACATAGAGTCTGAGATTGACTTTCTTGAACGTGTAGCCCAATGTCACATTCTTGAGTTTCACGAAGCCGCCTTTTTCGACAAATGTGGAAGAAGCCACGTTGTCGTAGGAAGTGATGGCATCCCTGTCCGTGCCGAATCCGGCGATCCTGGCATCTTCGTTGACTCCGGCTATCCACCTGTCCGCTAAAGCAGGAGTAGGTGCGAGCTGGGAAGTCAGTCTGGCCTCAGGATAGTTGTAGATGTCGAAACCGTGATAGCCTATGAAGAAGACTGACAGGTCGAAATTCTTCCAGTTCAAGGTGTTGTTGAAGCCCCAGTTGAACTTCGGTTGCCCGTTGCCTATGACCTGATAGTCATCGGCATTGATAAGTCCGTCGGCCTCGACTTCTTCATACCTGTACGAACCCGGCCTTACCTTTGGACTGGTAGGTTTCGCCACAGAAGGGTCGTTGTATGCCTCCGTAGACCATACGCCGAGGGATTTCAAGCCGTATATGGTACCGATAGGCTGGCCCTCGTAGAATCTGAAAAACGCATTTCCCCAGCCTGTACCGAGTTCCATGTAGTCGGACTCTATGTCACCGAGTTCGGTGATCACTGCGTTGTTGTGGGCCAGGGTGAGGTCGGCTTTCCAGTAGAAATTCTGGGTGTTGACCGGAATGGCTCCGACGGTGATTTCCACGCCCTTGTTCCGGATGGCGGCAGCGTTGCGAAGACCGGAGGACATTCCCATGTCATCAGGAAGGATAACCTCGTTGATGGCATTCCGTGTATTCTTTATATAGTAGTCCGCACTTATGGTCAGACGATCATTCCAGAAAGAGGCGTCGAGACCTATATTGTGCTGGGCAGTCTTTTCCCACCTGAGGCTTGAGTTGCCAGGGTTAAGAGTATAGGCAGTGGAGTTGTCGGATCCTATCACGGCAGAATAAGTGCTGAATGCGGAATATGCTGCCACCGCCTGGTTTCCTGAAATACCATATCCATACCTCAGTTTGAGCTGCTTGATGAAGTCTGCATCCCTGAGGAAAGACTCCTTTTTGATGTCCCATGCCACACTGGCGGCAGGGAAAGTGTCCCATCTGTTTTCATAAGCGAGAAGAGAGGAACCGTCCCGCCTGAGAGTAGCGGTGACCATATACCTGTCCATCAGCACATAATTCACCCTGGCGAAATATGACATGGCTGTCGTAGTGGTCGCAGACTGGGACGTGATCCTGCTTTCGCGTGAAAGCATCAAGTTTTTCCAACCGATCTCGGTCGAGGTGAGGCCGTCCGCTTGCAAGGCAAGTGCGTAGTTATTGGAAATGCTTGATTCAAAACCTATGGTGGCGTTGATACGATGGTTACGGTTGAACTCCCTGGTATAGTTCAAAGTCGTGGTGTTCTTCCAGCCCCAGGCATTCCTGTCGTTGTAGGTAGCCGTGGACTCGCCTCTGAGCTTTCCGCTGTAGCTTTGGTCACTGCTGGTCGTTCCATAGTAGCGGTTCGAGAAGGTAATCTGCTCGTCATGCCTGAGAGTAAGTCCCGGAATCGGCTCGTAGGACAAATACGCCTGAAGGTAATTTCTGAAATTCATGTCCAGGTTGTTGTTCCTTTTCTGTTCGTCTATGAAGCCTACCGGATTATAGACACTCGCATTGGAAATTGTCCCCTGGGTCAGGTTTCCGTCCTCGTCATACGGCAGGACAGTCTGGGGGAATTCTCTCGCCAGGGTAAGGATGCTGGTAGAACCGGAAAAACCGTTCGTGGTCGCATCTATGATACTGCCGTAAAAGTTCACCCCTGCCTTCAGATTCCGAAGGATATCGGCATCCACTTTCAGTCTGTAGTTCCAGGCATTGTTCTGCGAGATTCCCACTACACCTTCATTGTGTGCATACTGTGCCGAAAACAGGAACTTTACCTTCTTGCTTCCTCCTCTGAGGCTGATATCGTGTACATGACTGATTGCCACATCCTTGAAAATGGCATCCATGTAGTCGAAAGTATCGTAGCCGTTCTTGAAATTGGTGATCTGACGTTCGGTGTACATGTCTCCGTTCTGGTACATGAGCTGGTTCCACTCATTCGCCATTCTCGCGAACTCGTCTACCGGCATGATTTCCGGCATGTCGGCAGGAGTTCCAAAATCCACATAGCCGTTGTAGGAGAAATATACTTTCTCGTTTGAAGTGCTTTTCGTAGTAATCAGGATGACACCGTTTGCTCCACGGGATCCGTAAATGGCCGTGGAAGAGGCATCCTTCAGGATTTCGATTGACTGGATATCCGCAGGATTCACTGCATCCAGACTACCGCCTGCAAAACCGTCAATGACGATAAGCGGTCCCCCGTCAGCCTTGATGGAGTTGACACCTCTGACACGCATGGTCGGACTGGCACCGGCTGCTCCGGATGAAGAAACCACACTCAGTCCTGCCACCCTGCCCTGAAGCAGGTCAGAAACCTGTGACACCGGCATCTTTTTCATAGTTTCTTCGGCATTCAATGATGATACTGCACCTGTCAGGTCGGATTTGCGCTGGACACCGTATCCTACCACAACGATTTCATCAAGATAATTGATATCCGTCTCAAGGACGACATCCACTACTGCCCGGCCGGAAACATTGACCGTCAGATCCTTGTATCCCATACCGGAAAAAGTCAGTCCGCCCTCGGACGAAGCCAGTTCTATTCTGTAGGTTCCGTCTGCTGACGTTATCGTACCGTTGGGCCCGTCTGTTTCCATGACTCCGGCCCCGATGACCGGCTCACCGTTCTCGTCCGTCACCTTTCCTGTGACGGTGAAAGGTTCCTGAGCCAGGGCATTCATCCCTATCGAAAGGAAGACGAATAAAGAAACGAATAGTTTACCTTTGAGCTCCATAATCGCTATAATTATTTACAGGTGAAAAAACTACATTGTCCGGATCAGCCGTCGAGAAGATTTCCGACGCTACAGGTACGGTGCCTGCTACCGGGCAATAACCGTTGGGATTGAACCAGTTCATCGCAAGTCCGGATGAAGCGATATTGTCTTCGATCACAGGAGAGAATGAGCTGTTTTTGTCGGTGATGTACGCAAAACGCCTGGCCCCCGCCGCAGGATTGGTGTTGTAGAAGATGTTTTTCCTGATGGTGAGCCCGCCGAGAGAATAAGCGTACAGACCGGCGAAATTGTTGTTGTGCGGCATCATGTTGTAGAAAGTGTTGTTTTCTACTTTGATGACTGTCCCTTGGAATCCGCTGTCCGGAGCATTTTGCTCGTTGCTGTACAGCAAAGAAAAGCCCTGCGTGTATGTATTGCTGCAGAAGATATTGTTGCTTATCGTAATGTTTTCCCATGAATCGAGGTGATTTGGGGCGTACAGGAATTCGATAAGCCTTGTAAGGCCGGTAGTGGCAGCGGTGGTGATGTCCGAATCCACAAGCCTGAAATCCTTCGGGCCGAGCAGTTGTCTATTGTTTATTATGACGAAATACTTTGTGGCATCCGGGATGAATATTTCGCAGTTGTCGATGTGGACACAGTTCATCTGGGTGGTGAACGGGCGGATGGCGCTGCTGTTTGTCAGATCAAACCGGACGCCTTTTATGAGAAGATTTTCGTCTGCGTCTCCGGTAAGATACAAGGCGTATGGAGGCGTAATTGTCGAACTCGGTGTGAAAGTCACTTTCCGCGCGTCATAACGGCTCACGAGGATGAGATTCCCGACATTGACCTCTTTGCTGTTCACGAATCCGTAGTCCCCCGCGGATTCGAGGAAGAAGACGCCGGACTTTTTGTTGCATTCGGCGTAAAGGTCTATGTCTCCGGATACGGCAGAGAGGAGTTTCGCTGTCAGGCCGGTGGATTCCTTGCTGTATTCAAGGCCGGCTATTTCGATGGATTTGCCTGCTTCCCAGAGTTTCCAGTTGTCGATGCGGCCGTCGAGAGGGCCGAGGTCTGTGATTTTGTTCCGTCCCGCAGGCAGGGCATTGGGCGCATTGACTTCGCCCAGATAGTCGGTGCATTCGTCATCACCGTAGAATGTGACGGTAAAACCGTCTTCGAAGCGGATGTCGGGGGCTATGGCGATGCAGTTGTCCTCACCGGGCACTGCATCAACAGTAATCTTTAGGCTCTCCCCCCCCCAGAAAGGAATTCGCCTTCACCTGTAGCAGGGTCTACGGACATGACCCCGGCGAGAGACTCGTCCGCATTGCCTTTCAGGACGGCTTTCACTACACCGGCCTTGGAAATACGGAAGCGGAGGAGGTTCACGACATTGCGGAAAGTGAAGTCTTCCGTCATGCCGGCATCGATGGACGCGACTTGAACTGTCTGCCTGCCCCTCTGCTGTACGGACTTAACTGCATCGAGAGAAATCCGGCCTTCGGAAAGAGTGACCGTACCGTCTGTCACGGCATCATAAGGGCAGACCGCGATATAGTTCTCTGCAGAAGCATCGGCCTCGGCCTTGAAGACTATGCGGCTGCCGCTGATACTGAGAACTGTAGCCCTCGAGTAGGCTGTGCCGTCGTAGACGCCGATTTCATCGGAAGAGTCCCAGGTCACGGTCCCGTCAGGGCCTGCCGAGGACTTTGTCCCAGGATAGGTTTCCATACTGCCGGAGAACAGGATTTCTCCGGGAAGAAGATCATATTCGGGGATGCCGGCTTCCTGAGGAATTTCCGCACAGGAAACTGCCGCCAAGCCCGCCAGAAGCATCAGATTGTAAAGAATCGGTTTCATAAGCTTTGGTTTCAATTGTCCCAGTCGTATTGTTCAGTGTCATAAGTCTCTGCCGCCCCTCCCATGGAAGCGCAGGAGTCCGTTTCCGGACAGATTTCCAGAATCTCTAATTCCGGAGTGGAGTAGTTTTCCTTTTTCATAACTGTACTGTATTATGTGGTAATATTTTCTTTCCGGCGGCGTCCAAACAGCCTTTTCAGAATCAGGATCAGCAGTCTCGGGATCCACAGGAGGGCATAGAGCGCCGCAGCGACGACGACTACATATCCCAAGCTGCCCGCCAATTCCGTCAGCGGCCGGGAATAGTGTATCACGGCATAGACGTTGAGCGAAAAGGCGGCCAGCAGACATGCCGCGGCAACGATCAGTTCGGTGCGGATGGCCCGGCCTTTTATGACTATATCCTTCATAAGCTTCAGAATTTCATGTAAGGGATCCTGTATCTGTCCGGGAAAGCCGTCACTTCCCGTTTTTCCATAGCTTCATTCCCCAAAAGGCAAAGCATCGTGGAACAATAGGCCTCTTCCACGAGGTTCGGGGCCTTCGCCCCAGTAATGCACGACTGGCAGAATGCCGAAAGGATTTCGAGGGATCCGTCATTTTCGACGCCCGTCATATTCTGCCCTCCGTTCACGCTCACCGGAGATTCCAGTATCGCATGCGGGACATACTCCCCTTTCACCTCCGGCCTCCAGCTCGGGCCAGCGACCGGCACGGCGGCAAAGATCCCGTCCCTGATCTGGTTCAGGAGCTGCCGCATCCCGTTGACCGTATGGTCATCTTCGAGATAATAGACACCCTTGGAAAGGTCGACTGTCCCCCTGCTGCACAATATCTGGTCTTCCATCCCGTTGAACTTGTTCGAAATCAGGGTCTGGTAGTTGATAAGCCGTCCGTCGGAGAATCTGTAGACAAGGCTGCAGCTGTCATATACTTCCCTTCCGTCTTTCCAGTAGATGATGTCTCCGAAGCCCGACACCTCCACCGGCATCTTCCCGGTCACCAGAGTGCAGACCTCCAGCTGGTGCGATGCCAGTTCCGTCATCAGCCCGCCCGAGCTTTCACGGTACAGGCGCCAGTTTATCTGCCTTTCCAGTTCCGGAGACGGGACGGGCCTGCGCCAGTCCGCATTCCTGAACCAGTGGCATCTCATCCCGACGACTTCGCCGAGCTCTCCTGAAGCTATCAGGCTGAAGCCTTTGATGTACTTTTCGTCGTACATCCTCTGCATACAGTAGTACAGGGCCTTTCCCTGCCGGACGTATGCGTCGTAGACGGCCTTGCACTCGTCCATCGTAAGGGCCATGGCCTTTTCGCAGAAGACATGCTTTCCGGCAGAAAGGCTGTCGAGAGTAATCCTGGCATGAGTGCCCAGAGGAGTGGCTATTATCACCCCGTCGATGTTTTTGTCTTCAAGCAGTTTCCGATAGTCGGCATACGGGGTCGCCCGTGGGAACATTTCCCGGGCCCTGGCCAGGTTTTCAGGATAAATGTCGCAAAGGGCCACGACTTCGGCGTGGCCGATCCCGCGGAGGTTTACCAGATGGTAGCATCCGCGCGAGCCTGTTCCGATAAGGGCCACCCGTGCCTTGCGTTCCCTCCTGACCTCTTTCAGTTTGTCGGGAGTGCACGAATTCAGCCACGGCATAGAGGACAGTACGGCAGTCCCCGCTGCCATACAGCCCAATTCCTTTATGAATTTTCTCAGGCCGAGATCCACTTCCTTTCCCATTCCGACGTTGTTTTCAGTGTATCAGACTATATATTTCCCGCTTTCCGCATCCACATACATGGTCGCTGCCGGATGCTTTCTGAGTATGGTAGCCGGACATTTTTCCGAAACAGGTCCCTTTACCGTCTCTTCCACTGCCCTGGCCTTTTCCCCGGACGGCACCACACAGAAAATCCTGTCTGCCGAAAACAGGGTCGGGCAGGTCAGCGTAATGGCATATTCAGGGACCTCGTCTAATGTCCGGAAACAGCCGTCATGCACCTGCTGGTTCCTGCATACATTGTCCAAGGCGACCTTCTTGATTCTTTTCGGGTCATGGAAATCCGCTTCGTGAGGGTCGTTGAACGCTATGTGGCCGTTCTCGCCGATACCCATAAACACCACGTCGATATGATGGTTCTCTATGATACGGTCATAGTTTTCCATCGCCTCCGTCTCGCTCCCGTAGCTGTTCAGGTACTCCACGGATGCAAAAGGAAGCCTGTCGAAAATCGCGCGGCGCAGGTAATTCCCGAAACCCTGGGGAGCATCGGCGGGAAGGCCGATGTATTCATCCATGTGAAGGGCGTGCACCCTCTTCCAGTCGATGCCATCGGAAGCTGCGACCGCTGACAGGAATTCATTCTGCGACGGAGCCGCGGCAAAAACCATATAGATTTCATCTTTCGTCTGCAAAAGACTCCTCAAGTAGGCGGACGCCTCCTCGCCTGCCGCGGCCCCCATTGCCTTGCGTGTGTCATACACGTTGACTTTCAACGAGTCGACCTTAAATGATTTCTTTAACATTGGTAAACGACTTTGCCATTGATTATTGTTACACCCACATTTATATCGTCATCGAATATCACTATGTCGGCATCCTTTCCCGGGGCTATCGCGCCTTTCCGGTCAGCTATGTCCATAAAGACGGCCGGATTGCGGGTCATCATCCTTACAGCCTCCTCCAGGCTGCATCCCCCGTCGCGGATCATCGTCCTGACCAGACGGTCCGCCGTAGCCACGCTGCCTGCGAAACAGCTTCTGTCCGGCATCTTGGCCACACCGTCCTCGATGATTACCTCCTGGCCGTCCGAAAGCCCGCCCAAAATGCTCGGGCCGTCCGGCATGCCAGCCCCGCGCATAGAATCCGTCACAAGGGCTATCCTGTCCGTCCCCTTGAGCTTGACTATCAGGTGCAGCAGGGAGGAAGGGACATGGATGCCGTCAGCTATGATTTCCACAGTCATTCCGTCCTGCCAGTAGCCGTACTCTATGGCGCCGGCATACCTGTAGCCGTCTTTCCTGGTGATGGTGCTCATGCAGGAATAAAAATGCGTGGCGTGCCTGAATCCGTTCCTGAAAGCCCTGTCGCACTGTTCGAAGGTCGCGTTGGTATGGGCTATGGAAGCCAGGATTCCCCTTTTTTCCAGTTCCCTGCCGAATTCTTCCGTTCCGGGCAGTTCGGGAGCCGCGCTCCAGCGGGCTATCCTGTCTGTCCTGTCCAGGATACGGACATAATCCTCAGGAACGGGATTCCTCAGATACCGTCTGTCCTGGGCGCCGGCCTGATCCGGGGAAAAATACGGGCCCTCCAGGTGAAGTCCGCCGAAAGCGGAGCCGGCGGCATTGGCCTTCACGGCCTCTTCATATATCCCGAATGTTCTGAAAAGCTCTTCGTCCGACGAAGTAAGTGTGGTCGGATACAGGAGTGTCGTCCCGTGTCTGGCATGCATTTCAGCCGCGGTGAGCCAGGCATCCACAGTCCCGTCCATAAAATCCGCCCCGCCTGCCCCGTGCGTATGCATGTCGATGAATCCGGGGCCGACATACCGGTTCTGCGCATCGATGACAGTTGCGTCTTCCGGCAAGTCGTCCACTATACCTGAAATCTTTCCGTTCTCGACAAGGAGGATGCCGCTCCGTATCCCCTCGGGAGCGATGATGCGCCCGTTTGTTACCGCTGTTTTTTCCATGACTCTATCCTGTAACCGTAAACCGCATAAAAAATCATATATGCAAAGCATGGCAGCAGAAGCCAGTAGGCATCCTGCATCCCTATCCTGTCGCATTCCGCTCCGTACAGGAGGGACAGCACGGCGTTGCCGCACAGTGCCATGACCAAAAGCGAGCTCCCGAGACTTGTCCACTTGCCCAGATTCCTTATGGCCAGCGGCCATATACCGGCATATATCAGTGAGTTCGGGACTCCGAGAAGAACAAGGCTCCAGATGCTTGCCTTTTCAGGCAATACCAGAACCATAAACGACAGCACAAGGCCCGAAACCGTGCATATCAGCAACGCTTTCTGCTGGCTGAGGAAGTTCGGTATGCAGATCACGCCTATAAGGTAGCCTATCATAATGCAGGAGAGGGTGTAGGACGGGAAGAGCAGGGAGGCTTCCATACTGTAGCCGAGGGATTCGGCATAGCTGCTTATCGTACTGATGGAAATCTGCTGCGAGCCTACATGGGCGAAAAGGGCTGCGATACCGAGAATAAGGTAAGGGTACTTCAGTATCGAAGTGCGCGTATCCCCTCCGGAGGTCTTGTTTTCCGTGTTCGGATTTATGTCCGGAAGCGAGGATTTGTAGAAAAGCACTCCGAACAGGACAAGCGCCAGGCCGAGGACAAGGTACGGCGGGATGACTCCCCTGACCATTTCGTTCAGGGCGGCTTCCTTGGCCTCCCCGGTCAGCAGGCCGGCCTTTATCAGGTCCATGTTTTCCTGATCCTGAGGCCTTATGACCGCAGCGGCGAATATCACAGGACTAAGGATTCCTGCCAGCTTGTTGCAGATGCCCATAATGCTGATCCGCCTTGCAGCGCTCTCCATAGGTCCTATTATCGTCACGAAGGGATTCGCTGCGGTCTGGAGGATGGCTAATGCGGTCCCCATAGTGAACAGGGCTACCAGAAAGAGGGCATAGCTTCTGGTCATCGCTGCCGGAATAAAAAGCAGGGCGCCGAGACCGAGTATCCACAGCCCGACCATCCCGCCTTTTTTCAGTCCCACTTTCCCGAGGAAAAATCCCGACGGGACAGTCATCACGAGATAGGCTATGTAGAAAGCGAAGGTCACCAGATAGCTCTGCAGCTGCGTGTGCAGGTCGCAGGCTACCCTGAAATACGGGACAAGGACCGAATTGACCCACGATACAAGTCCCATTATGAAAAACAGGAGGGCGAGCATCACAAGATGCCTGGCATTTTGACTGTTATTTCCCATGATAATTCCGTTCTGCTGTTCTGACGGCTTCCGTCGTTATGTAATACTTCGTCAGCGTGTTGGTACGCTCCCATTCCGGCAGCCCCTCACCGTTTACAAGCGAAATGAACCGGCGTGCCACCTTGCTGAAATGGTCTTCATGACTGCTTCTGTACTCCGAAGGGACAACGATGCGGAAACATCCTTCACCGGCATCTACCGCCGAAAGTTCCGGGAACCTGTCCGAAAGGCCCGACAGGACATCCTGCAGAGCCTCCCGGTCAGCTGTGGAGATGAAAAGTTCCCGTCTGTAACCGGTCTGCGCATCCTGAAGAATCCGCAATTCCGTCTTTTCCGACCTTATCCTCTGGCAGAAACTGTCGGATATCCCTTCGTGCTCCGGCATGAAATCCCACCGTACCCCGATATGTACATGCGTTCCGTTCACGTCGAATCCGATGTCCCCGTTAGCCATCACCTCTATGTTTCCCGCCCCGTCAGCGTACTCTTCCAGGTAGTCGGGGAATGCCGTTTCTCCGGTGGACATTCCGTATTGTCCGAGCGATATTACAGTCGGATAATGGCTTGCCTCAAGGTTTTCTATGCTTTCAGTCCCGACGGCCTCTCCGGGAAAGAGTTCCCAGAAAATCAGGTCGATAAAATGCGTTGTGACATCCGCTATCCCCTCTCCCTGCTGCCTTACATCGTAATACCAGGCCGGGCGCAGGGTCGGCTTCCCGAGGACTTCCTTATAGAAATGGTGCACGTCCATAATATCCACCGTGTCCGCCCCTGTCGGGAACAGGCGTCTGTCGGACAGGAACTCTTTGGCAAGGACGTTCAGGATCTCATACCGCTCGGTCATCAGGTCGTATACGACCGTCCCTTTTCCGGCCGCTTCCGAATAGGCCTCTTTAAGAACGGCATAATCCTGCGAGGTTATCGCCATCGGCTTGTCCGAAAGGACGTTGTATCCCTTTCTCACGGCTTCGATGATGTACCGCGCCTTGTCCCTGTTGTTCCCGCTCAGGATTACGAACCCGCCTTTCCCGGCTTCAGGGAGCTTTTCGAGAAAATCGTCTCCGGCATAGACGTCTTCAACCCAGGATGTCGGGGAGTTCTCCCTTGTGTTGAACGACTCTACGGTCTCGAGGTAGCTGTCGAGTTCCGGACCCCGGGGAGCATACACCTTTACAGTGTCGTTTACGCCTTCAAGGCTCTCTTTCTGCAGGAGCGCCGCGTGGAAATGGCCCGGAGCCACCACCGTAAGACGGTTACCGGCCGGTTCCGCACATCCTGCAAGAAGTGCCGCCATGAACAATACCGTATGCAGTCCGCCGCGCATTATCTGTAAGCTTTGAGAAGTCTGTCCGCTTCCTTGCGCCCTGCCTTGTACGCCTCTTCCATGGAAACAGCCCTGCTGTCCCGTTCCAGGCTCATATTGGAAGCTTTCATAAAGGTGAAGATTTCGAGCGTCTCCTCACTGCTTACAGGAGGCACGTCCGTTTCGAAAAACTCGAGAATGGCGTCGAGAAGGACACGGTATCCCTCATAGCCCCCTACGGGCACGGCGCCTTTTTCCTTAGTAATGGCGGTTCCACCATAGATGTTCGGTCCGTCGCAGATGGCACGGAAAGTCCCGATTCTGCCGTCATCCCACACGCCTGTCACCACGTCGGAAGATCCGGTATGGGCCCTGCTGACCTTCTCGCAGCCTGTTCCCATTACGGCAAAGAGGCTTTCCACCCCATGGATGCCATAGTAGCCGAAATCAGGATGCGTAGGCTCCGGATGATGAGGGGAATAGCAGTCGGCACCCAGCACGGCGCCGTATTTCCCGCCGCGCAGATCCTTTGTGTTCTGCGAAAAGCGGAGTGCGCTGGAAGAAAAGACCGGGCGGCCATAGAGCTCCGCAAGTTCGTAAATGGCAATGGCTTCGCCGAGGGTCGCCCCCACAGGCTTGTCGATATAAAGCTTTTTTCCGGCTTTCAGGACCTGCGCGGCCTGTTCCAGGTGCAGACGTCCGTCATTCGTCTCCAGGAATACGCAGTCCACAAGGGAGAGCAGTTCTTCGATCGAGGCGGTGATTCTTACACCGTATGACCTGATTTCTTCCGTATATTCCGGAATCCTTTTTGCGGCCGACTCTATCTCCGTCGTCCCGTAAGGATAGGCGGCCGTAACTTCATATTTCCGTACATAATAATTGTCTTCCGTCCCGTTGAGCATTTTGGTAAACGCGATGGAATGGGAGGTGTCGAGACCTATGATCCCGACTTTCACGATGTCCTGCGCCATACAGGACACAAGGGCACAGAAAGACAGGGCGATGATGGTTGAAAAGAAATGTTTCATTATCAGCTTCAGTATTACTGACGCAAATATAGCCATTCGCAAATTTCGATAATTGACAAATAACGAAAACCAATCTTCAATTTGCGAAATACTTCAGCTGACAGAGGGAAATGTCCGGAGACCGTCAGAGAATGACGGATTTCCTCATCGAACGGTATTCCGACGGGGATATGCCGTAAATTTTCTTGAATATTCTGGATACATTGTTATAATCTTCGAAACCTACCTCGATGGCAAGGTCGATCAGCTGCCTGCGGGTCGTGAGCAGCAGGTCGGCAAGGTGACGGCACCTGCACTGCAGCAGGTACTTGTACACCGAGGTGTCGGTCGCCTGTCTGAACCTGATTTCGAAACTTCTTCTCGACAACGGGATATCCTTCAGGAGCTCCTCGACGGTGACAATCCTGTTGTATTCGTTCTCTATGCGCTCCACCACGGCCGCCACGTACTTGTCTTCGAAGACATACTTGTCCGTAGACTGTCTCGGCACCACCCTTACCGGAGTTATGACTATGTCGTTTCTGACAAGCTTTCCCGTCTGCATCATCCTGTCGATAAGTTCCCCTATGGCATAGCCGCCCGCGATGACGTTCAGTTCGATGGACGAGATGGGAGGGCATGAGATATTGCACATCAGTTTGTCGTTGTCCACTCCCAACAGGGCCATCTGCTCCGGAATCCTGATATTGTACATCATGCAGATTTCCGAGACGGCCAGCGCATTCTCGTCGTCGCAGCAGAACAGCGCCACCGGATTCGGCAGGCTTTGCAGCCATCTGTACAGTCTTGTCCGCATAGAAGAGTCTTTCTTCTCGTATTCGAAGCAATACAGCTTCCCGCCGATCGCCTTGACCTCTTCAGCGAAGGCGTTTTTACGCTCCTCCGACCACACGACATTCTTCAGTCCGAAGTATGCAAAATTCCGGTATCCTTTACGTATGAAGAACTGCGCGGCCATGTGTCCGGCACTGGCATAGTCGCCCGTGAGGTTCGAGCAGGTGATTCTCCTGTGGTGGTAATTCTGGATTATTACCGGCACGCCGAGTTCTTTCTGAAGGTCTATCGCGTCGTTGTCCCATCTCCCCACGACCGCATCGGCTTTCCAGCGTTTCGCATAGTCCACGATGGCCGAGTCTCCGTACGTGTCCTTGTAGGATGGAGGCAGCCTGTAGAACAGCCAGGGGCCATGGTCGTTCGAATACTTGACTATGCCCCTCAGGAGGTTGCGTTCGAATTCGCTGGTATAGTCGAGAAGGAGCAGTACTTTGCAGATTTTTGAGCCGGAGTTCATGGTTATCGGTGTTAATGTCGGTTTTAAGGAGTGTATTGTACAGGGGTTCGGTCAGAAAAGCCAGGCAGATTCGATGTCGAAGCCGGAGGCTATGTCTTTTCCGGCAGTGTCGCCGGCAATAAGCCATACGGTGCTCAGCACTTCGGCATCGAGGGCGTCGCGGGCTATGATGACAGAAGTGCGGGTGGAACTGTCCGGCCTGCCGGTACGCGGGTCCACGATATGCCCCGTGTAGTGCGGAGTATTTCCGGAGGTGGACATGCACATGTCTTTCAGATCGAAGACTTTCAGTATTTTTCCGGTAAACGGATCCGGCAGAGAGACTTTCCACGCATCGCCATAAGGGTGAGCGCCTATCGCACAGATCGAACTGTTTCCGAAATTCACGAATGCCCGTCGGATGCCGGCATCCGTTATGAGATTCCGTATTTTCTTCAGGGCATAGCCCTTGGCAAAGCCTCCGAAATCCACCTTTATCCCGCCGCAAGGCACGACGAGGGCTCCGTCCGGAGAAAAATCGAAGTCCCACTTACCCTCTAAAGTGATGTCGAACAGGCCTCCGGTGCGCATAGAATAGTCCCGGGCGGTTTTCAGCATGTCAGCCATGAG
Organism: uncultured Bacteroidales bacterium; assembly: GCA_949295645.1. Lineage (GTDB taxonomy): Bacteria > Bacteroidota > Bacteroidia > Bacteroidales > UBA932 > Cryptobacteroides. The sequence goes on from CASFLY010000014.1 coordinate 25,368, forward strand.
CTCACTGACATAAACCATGGAGACGGGTTCCGCCGCATTGATACGCGACACTTCGCTCGCGGGGTCGAACCGGTCGGCAATGGAGCCTGTCCTGCCGAGGAGGGATACGATTCCGTCGAAAACGGCGCCGCACACGTCCTTGCCGGCATCTCCGGGTATGATCATCTCGAACTTCGTCCCCATTATGTTCATAACGGAGGCAGCAAAAGCCCTCGCATCCGGATCGTAGTATGAAGAGATTTCCATCGTCTGTGCGGTATCGGCGTTCATATCGGTCTCAGTCTTCAAATGTCAGTCGTCAGTCGGACGAAACGACCAGCTCCACGTCATCCAAAGACTTGTCCTTGCCGGCAGGAACTCCGAGACGGGCTACATCCTTGGCGGACTTGACTATGCTGCGGCCTGAGTCCTTGAGCTTGGCATTGCACTTTTCGTAGGCTTCATGCGCATCGTCGAGCCTGCGTCCCAGGACTTCGAACGTCTTGACGAGTTCGGCCACACGTTCGATCATCTTTGTGGCTCCGTCGATGATCTTTTCCTGGTTGCGGACCTGTTCGGTGTTGCGCCAGGCTATGGTAATCATACGCAGGAACGGCATCAGGGTCTCCTCCGTCGTAATCAGGACATTCCTGGAGAAAGCATCCCTCCATACGTTCGGATCCTCGCTGTAGGCAAGCTGCAGGGCCGAATAGTTCGGGACGAACATCACTGTGTAGTCAAGCATCCTGTGCCCCGGAGCCAGGTAGCCCGAATAGTTCTTGCCCGAGAGCCTGCGCACCTGCTCCCTTATGGAAGAGAGGTTCCTTGCGGACGCCTCCTTGCGGGCAGCCTCGTCCGAGGCCTGGATATAGTCGGAGAATGCGGCCAGAGACACCTTCGAATCTATCACCACGTCGTTCTTGTCCGGGAAATGGACGATATAGTCGGGACGCATCTTCGAACCGCTGTCCTCGTTCAGGATCACGTTGCCCTTGCTGTCCCTCAGGGTGACTTCGCGGTCATAGTTGACGCCTTCGATAAAGCCTTCGTTGTCGAAAAGGGTCTGGAGGATGGTTTCCCCCCAGCATCCCTGCATCTTGTTCTGTCCGCGCAGGGCATCGGCAAGGTTGTCCGCCTTGCTGCCTATGGATTTTGTGTTTTCCTCGAGATTCCTTATGGCGCTGGCCAGGCTTTCCTTCATCGCGGAAGAAGTCTCGGTCTGGGTCTTCCTGTTCGACTCGAAAGCCTCTTTCATATTCTTTATGTCCCGCTCCAGACCTCCGGTGATGGTGGAAAAGGTCTCATGCGCCTTTTTGTTCAGTTCTTCCTCCCGTTTGCGCAGAAGTTCGTCCGTCTCCGCCTTCATTTCGGCTTTCAAAGCCTCGATCTGCCTTGTCAGGGCCTCGGCATGAGTCTTGCGGACTTCTTCAAGCGCCTTCTCGCCGGACTGGCGCACCTCCTCCTCTATGCGTCTGTGCGCCTGCGCCTCGGTTTCGAGTCTTGCCTGCAGGGCATGCGCTTCTGCCTCCCGGGAAAGGAGTTCCTTTTCCCTGGATCTGATTTCGGATTCCAAGGTTTTTGTCCTGGAAGAAAAATATAAGTAGACCGCTGCCGCGGCAATGGCGGCGGAAGCCACCGCTACGGCCAATATCAAAAGTCCCTGCATAATATATTCCTGCAAATTACAATTAACGTCTGTCAGGCACGGCATCAATAGAATTCCTTGCATTCGACGTAATCGGCGGCATTGTGCCGGATCATTTTCAGGATGGCTTCGGAACCGTCCTTGACCTTTTTTGCCGGGATTCCGGCATAGATCCCGGGCTCCAGAACGCTGTTTGCCAGGACGACCGCCCCGGCTGCGATGACCGTCCCGGACGGAACCACGGCATTGTCCATCACGATGGCCCCCATCCCGATGAGCACATCGTCTCCGATTACCGCCCCGTGCACGATGGCATTGTGTCCCACAGTCACGTCATTACCGATTTTCACCGTCGAGACATCAGGCGTGGCATGCATCACGGCACATTCCTGCACGTTCACCCTGTCGCCCAGGACAATGCTTCCGACATCGCCCCTGAGCACTGCCCCGTACCAGATGCTGCAGTCATCCCCGAGAGTCACATCTCCCACCAGCACTGCATTCTCCGCCACGAACACGCCTTTTCCCATACGCGGCGTCATTCCCTTATACTCTTTCAATATCATAATATAACCTCCTGTCACCAGTTTTCTCCGATATTCTCCGCAATTTTCAATACCAGTCTGTTCCTTGCCTCTACCGAAGCCCAGGCCGTATGCGGCGTCAGGGACAGCCTTTCCTGATGCTTCACCTTCGAAAGCGGATTCGCCACCTTGAGAGGTTCCTCGGAATACACATCCAAGGCCGCGCCTGCAATCCTGCCGGAATCCACAGCCCCGGCTAAGGCCGCCTCGTCGACAATCCCTCCGCGGCCCATATTCACTATCACGGCAGAAGGCTTCATCAGAGCCAGCTCCTCCGTCCCCACCAAACCGGCAGTCCTCTCATTCAGAGGGGCATGAACGGAAATGACATCGGACTCGGACATCAGCCGCTCCAGCGGCACGCTCGGCCAGTCGGTACAATGCGATGTGCCCGAAGTCGAATAATATATCACCTTCATGCCGAAAGCTTCCGCCACCCGGGCCACCCTGCGGCCTATCGTCCCCATTCCGATGATGCCTATGGTCTTGCCGTCGAGTTCGAAAAACGGTTCGGAAACATCGGTAAACATCCCGCTCCAGGAATACCGTCCAGATTTCACCCTGGCATCGTAGTACGGGAGTCTGCCGACCAGACTAAGGATGTGCATAAACGTGCTCTGTACCACAGACTCCGTCGAATATCCGGCTACGTTCTTCACCGGAATCCCCTTCGAAGCCGCATATTCCAGATCGATATTGTTGACCCCTGTCGCCGCCTCGCAGACGAGTTTCAGATTCTTCGCCGCATCCATCAGTTCCGGAGTCACCTTCACCTTGTTCACAATCATCACATCGCAGTCCTTCACCCTCTCCATGGCTTCCTCAGCCGTCGAGTTCGCGTAACATACCAGCTCCCCGAGCTTCTCAATCGGGGCAAAGGACACATTCCCCAATGTCCCCGCATCCAAAAACACAATCTTCATTATATTCCTCGAATAAATTAGTTTCAGATATCATTCCGAAGGCGGCAGGAGGGTAGAGGGTGCGGGGGCATTGGCTCCCGAAACCGACGACAAACCGAAAGCTGTCAAACTTGTTTGGACAGCTAAGGTGCGAAGGAGGAAAACCATAGGTTAAAGGGAGGGGACCCACGATGTGGGGAGGACCCCCGCACCCTCTACCCTCCTGCCGTCCACCATATCTAAATAATTTCCATGTCTTCGGATTTCATCCAACCCTGACGTCCATCAGCCAGTTCGATATTCCGCCATTCCCCCACTTCGTCCAAAACCGTCACCTTCGTCCCCTCATGCAGGATGAACAGATCCGTGGAAGTCTCCGCCGACGGCGAACTCTTTACCGACACTACCGGAGTCATAATCACCGCACCGTCCTTCCGCATATAGTCAGCCTTCTGCCAGAACGAGAAAGACACGGACATCACCGTAAGCAGGAAGAACACTATCGCGGTAAAGAACCCGGCCCTGCGCAGAGCCAGCGACCCGGAAAGCAGGAACAGCAGAAGGGCTGCCGCCATGATCGCGAAAAGAATTATCCCTGTCACGGCCCAGGTGTCGGAATCCAGCGCATAGCACAGGTCCCTGACCCAGGTCTTGAGAATGAATTCAGGCACCGGCTCTATCCTGTCCTGGATGAAATCCGAAACCACGGCCGCATTGTACCTTGCATCCGAATAGGACGGATCGAGTTTCAGCGCCCTTTCATAATAAAGTATGGCCATAGACACATCCCCGTTCTTGTAATGCGCATTGCCGAGGTTGCAGTACAGCGCCGGAGACTCCAGCCCCGCATTCTCGATCGCCGTATACGCAGCGACCGCATCCTCCCAGAGCCCTTCCGAATAAGCCGCATTCGCGGCATTGAACAGAGAATCCACATAGTCTCCGGCAGCATATCCCGACACCGGCAGTCCCGACATCAGCAGGACGGCGGCCACAACGGCCACTCCTGTCTTCTTCCTGTTTTTCATATAAGAATCGATAGACGAAATCACCTCTACGGCATCCTGATAATGGGCCGACATGGCTGCATTTCCGGAATCCGGAGAATACCTCGCGAACTCGCACGCATCCAACAGTGCCCCGAAACGCGCCCGGACCTCCTCCGGAACACCTCTCCCGGCAAGTTCCTCCGAAATCCTCTCCCTGGAAAGCTCCGCCACGGACATATTCAGTTTGTCCGACACATAGCCTGTCAGGGCCTTGTGCAGCTCATCATAGAACGCAGTGTAAAGATTCTGAGACAGGTACTCGGAGGCCTTGCGCAGACGCTTGCGAGCCATCTTGGTGGCACCCCTGTTCTTCGACCCTGCCACATCGGCCCTGCGTGCGGCGACAAACCTCAGAAGCAGGAAGGCCGCAGCTCCGACAATGACGACAAGCGCCATCACCGCCCAGAACAGGACAGTACCGGCAAAGAAATCCCCTTTGGCGGCAAGTCTCAGATCCTTGGTATCGATAAACCTTATATCCTGGTTCAGATCCTTGACCCCCCTTCTTGCGACACCTGGCACCGTTACCGGGCCGGCCGCCTCGGATTCATTGCCCTTGACTACGGAAAACGGCAGAAGCGGAGTCGCGACGGTCACGTATTTCCCTGCATTTATGTCATAATAGCTGTACTTTATCGGGGCTATGGCAAAATCTCCGGCACTTCGCGGAATAAACGGGAACTCGTACGTCTTGCTGCCGGAAATCCCGCCGGAAGCCTTGTCTATGGACTCCGAAACCTTGGTGTCGTACACCTCGAAATCAGGAGGGAAGACCACATCCGGCTCCTCCAGAAGGGATACGTTCCCCTTTCCGCTTATCTTCACTATCAGCGAAGCCGCATCGTGAGTGCGGAGGGAATCCTTGCTCAGGGAGGCGGAAATGCTGAACTGTCCTACCCCGCCCTTGAACGATGCAGGGGCTCCCGACGGAAGGGGCGAGACGTTTATGGTATATGACGGAGTGCTGATGCGTTTGCGCACAGTCCTGTACTCGTCGAAAAACTCGTCGAAAATGCTGACGCTCCCGGTAGAGACGGTCCTGACATTGACAAGGCACACAAGTTCGGCCGGGTCGATCTTCAGCTGTCCGGACTGCTGCGGGATAAGGATGTACTTTCTGAGCAGGGCGGCATTGTATATCCTGTCGTTCATGCTCTCCCTGTGGAACTCTATGTTGGACGGAGCCTCTATTTCCTGATTCCAGAAACCGTTGAACGAAGGGAAGCGGGCGTCTTCGAAACCTGCTATGTTGACCCTCTGGTACAGCTTCAGCGTGGCCACGACAGGTTCGCCGACGACCACATTCCGCTTGCTGAATGTCAGTCTGAGGAAAAGGTTGTCATCGGAAATGTCGGCAGAGACCTGTCCGGATGAAGACGGAGAGCCCTGCTGTCCGGCCGATGCGCCCTGCGACACTACGGAGATGCTGACCGGCTCCGTGGAAAAGGTCTTGCCCTTTACCGTCACGCTGGCCCCGGGTATGGAAAATGTCCCTGTCTTCTTGGGGGTAAGTATGTAGGTGTACGTGAACTGGGAAGATTTGGTTCTTTTCCCGTTTATGATCTGTATGCTCGTGGAACGTCCCTGCTGTGGCCCCCAGACCAGCTGGAAGTCATCTCCCTGAGACCATTCGAATCCCGAAGGGGAATTCTCGCCTTCATAGATGAAGGTAACGTTGAACTGTTCGTCGAGAGACACCACATCCGGCACCTCGACCCTCAACTGGGCAGACATTGCCACAGCCTGCAATATTACAAATAGCGTCAGCAATAATTTTTTCATTTCGACCCTTCGTTTTTCAATAGTAATGACTGTTTTACCAGTTTTTCTCCCTCTGTCTGGACTTCATCACGGCAGCCTTTTCCTTTTTCACCTTGTCCTGCGTCTCCTTCTCCTTGGCCATTATGGCATTGAGCATCTGCTGAGCCGCCTGCTTGCTTATCTGAGGCTGCGGCTGCTGTCCGGACTGCTGCTGGCGGGAGTCGTCCTGATTCCGGCCGTTGTCATCGCTGTCATCATTACGGTCGTCCCGGTCCTTGTCGTTTTCATTGTCCTTGTTATCCCGATTATCCTTGTTGTCCTGATTGTTCTGATTGTTCTGATTGTCCTGATTGTTCTGGTTATTCTGATTATTCTGCTGATCCTCCAGTTTCTTTTTCGCGTAGATATAGTTCTCTTTCGCATCGAGATCGCCGGGGTTCGCAAGCAGGGCCGACCTGTAGGCATCCACCGCGCCCTGATAATCCTTCAGGGCCAGGGCCGTATTGCCGGTATTGTAATAGTAGTCCGACGAATACCCCGAGACCGGAGCCTGTCCGGCAACGGTATCGAGCACAGACCGCGCTTCCTGATAATTTTCAAGACGGTACAGGGCATTGGCCAGATTGTAGGAAGCGGCAAAAGAAGCGGAATCCCTGAGCAAGGCCTTCTGGTAATCCACCACCGCCTCGCGGAACTCCCCCTTCGCAAAATTCCTGTTGCCACGGCGGACATCCTTCCTGTCGTCATCCCGGGCAATGGCAGCGACAGCCGGAACCGTCGCCAGCAATATCATTATGGACAATATTCTCGTTTTCATATCCGGATTTTTCTACAGCAAATGTTTACGCACTTTCCTCTCTCCGATCAGCATCTCGATGACAAGCAGGGCAAGGGCTATGGCGAAAAAATACATGTACTGCTCGTCGAACTCCTCGAACACCACCGAACTGAACATCTCCTCGTCCATCTTCTTGATGTCGTCCACGATAGGGTTCAGCCCGAACTCGCTCATCCCAGCCCTGACGTATGCACCGCCGCCTGCCGAAGCTATGTCCCTGAGGGTCTTCTCGTCGAGTCTCGACACCACGATGTTTCCGTCCTTGTCCTTGAGCAGCCCGCCCTGGTACGGGATCGGCTTGCCTTCCGAAGAGCCCACGCCTATGGTAAAGACCTTGATACCCATCTCTGCGGCCTGTTTTGCGGCTGCGACCGGGTCATCCTCATGGTTTTCGCCGTCGGTTATCACTATTATGGCCCTGCTCCTCTCGCTCTGGGCGCTGAAACTCCTGATACAGGTAGTGATGGCCTCTCCCAGAGCAGTACCCTGAATCGGGACGGACTCGGTGTTGATGCTGTTCAGGAACATCTTCGCCGAGGCATAGTCGGTCGTGACAGGAAGCTGGACGAATGATGTCCCCGCGAAGACGACAAGGCCTATCCTGTCATCGCGCAGCTTGTCCACAAGACTTGCGATGGACAGTTTCGCACGTTCGAGACGGTTCGGCGAGTAGTCCTCTGCCATCATCGAATTCGAAACGTCCAGGGCTATCATGATTTCCACCCCCTTGATGTTCCTCTCCTTGAGTTTGGCCCCTATCTGAGGCCTCGACAGGCCTATCACAAAGAAAAAGAACGCCATCGCGAACAGAGTCAGCCTCACCCAGCCTTTGGAGGAGGATACGGACGGCATCAGTTCCCCGACCAGCTCCCTGTCCCCGAAACGGGATATCCGTCTTTTCCGGAAATGCCGCATCACGGCATAGGCCACGAAAAAGACAGGTACGAGCAGGAGCAATATCAAATAATGCGCTTGTGCAAAATTTATCATAACACTGACCTCCGACTTTTAAGGCAACCGCCTCAACACGAATACTCTCAGAAGGAACTCCAAAAGCAGGGCTGCAAGGGCCACAAGGGCGTACGTCCCGAAAAGTTCCTTGTAGACGGGGAAACTGTCGACCGTGGTGCGGACTTTCTCCATCCGGTTTATCTCGCTGTATATCTCCATCAGTTTGGTATTGTCCGTAGCACGGAAATACTGGCCTCCGGTAGCCTCGGCGATTTCCCTGAGCAGGTCTTCGTCTATTTCCACCTGCACCTTCTGGATGTCGACGCCCCACGGGGTCATCACCGGGTAAGGTGCAAGGCCCCGGGCCCCGACGCCTACGGTATAGACACGTACCCCGTAAGTCTCGGCTATCTGCGCAGCCATCTGCGGAGTGATTTCCCCGGAGTTGTTCACTCCGTCGGTCAACAGGATGACCACACGGCTTTTCGCGTCCGAATCCTTCATCCTCGCCACGGCAGTCGCCAGGCCGTTTCCTATGGCTGTCCCGTCCTCTATAAGGTCGGTCTGGACTTCCTTCATCAGGTTTATCAGCGTAGACCTGTCGGTAGTCATAGGACACTGGGTAAAGCTCTCCCCGGCAAAGACCACGATTCCGATCCGGTCATACGGACGCTGGGCGATGAATTCTATGGCAATGTCCTTCGCCGCGCTGAGCCTGTCCGGGGTAAAATCCCTCGCCAGCATACTGGTGGACACGTCCATAGCCAGCATTATGTCTATTCCTTCGGAATCCGTCTTTTCAATCTGCCCGGCAGACCTCGGACGCGCTATGGCTATGACTATCATCACCATAGCCAATATCCTCAGGACAAAAGGCAAATGGCGCAAGACCCCGAGGACAGACTTTCCGGACTTCATCCACGGAACAATGACCGACACCCGCAGGTGAGGGGCCCGCTTTCTCCACTCCATATATACGTAATGGAGTATCATCAGCAGCGGGATTATCTCGAGCCAGAGTAATTTCGGATATTCAAAAAACATAGTCTACTCCTCCCTTGTCTTGTTCGCTTCGGCTTCGGAATCGATCTCTTCCTGATATGTCATGGTAACGAACCTGACGGCAGACGGCAGCACAGACGCATTTTCGTCCTGCGTGGCGACATACTTGGCGAACTTCACATAGTCCGCCCTCTCGAACAGTTCCCTGACCTCTTCGTAAAGTTCCGGCCTGATGTCCTTCCCTTTCAGCCCGTCGAATATCTCTTTAGTCGTCATCTCCATCGCCGGAACGCCGAAACGCGACACGATGTATTCCCTGAGCGCATCCGTCACCCCCGAATAGAAAGCCTTCTGTTTCTCGGGAGCCCAGAACGAATCGCTGCGGAACCGGTCTATCTTTCTCAGCGCCCTGATATGGGCCGGTTCCCGTGATGCTGCGTCACCGGACTTTTTCCTGATGTATCTTCTTGTCAGCCAGACAGCGACCGCAATGACGGCCGCCAGCAGCAAGGCGCCTCCGAGATACGGGACGACCTCCCTGAATTCCACCGGATAGCGTATCTGCCCCTTGATGTCGTGCACAGTGAAACTGGCGGTATCCACAGGCATGGTCTTTACGTCCAGGATCTTCGGGGCAAACGAGAGGGTGTCCGCCCGGCCTTCAGGAGATATCCTGACTATATGCACCGGCGGCAGTTCATAGCTTCCCTCATCGAAAGAGGTGATGACCACGCTGCCCCTGATGTCCATAATTTCGGGCGACTTCTTCCTTCCCTTCAGGATCCCGACCGTATCCACTGTCCACGGGGACACCACTTCCACTCCCTCGCAGAAGCCCTTTGAATAGTCAGGGAACATGAATCCTGTCCCGGCCTTCACTTCTTTCAGTTCGAACCCGTACCGGAGCTGGTCGGCTATCAGGACAGAGTCCCGCGGCTGAAGCTGTTCGAGGAAAGCCTCGCCTGCATAGGCCGTCGGAGCAGGAGTGCGGGCAAGCGTGTCGGAAACGGCACCCGAATCCTCTGCATCCGCAACGGAGACGGCACAAAGGAAGAAGGCCGCAGACACGGCAGATATTGACTTGAAAACGGATTTCATACTATCTTTTTTGGAAAAAGGCCATAAGCCCCTTTACATAATCGCTGTCGGTAGAAATGCTGACATTGTCCACCTTATATTTAAGGAACAGCCTCGAAGACGCTGCGGAAAGGTCTGCGAACCATTTCTCGTATGCCGACCTCATCTTTTTCGACGAAGTGTCGATCCAGGCTGCCGACATTGTCTCCGAATCCTTGACATGGACGAAGCCTACGTCCGGAAGGGTCCGTTCACGCGGATCGTGCACCTCTATGACGGAAAGGTCATGCCTGTTCACGGCCACTTTCAGCGCATCTTCATAATTCGGATTCCCGTCACCGTCCACATCGATCAGGTCTGAAAGCAGGAATGCGGTACACCTTTTCTTCAAGGCGTTGGTCAGGAAACGCAGGGCCTCTCCGATGTCGGTGCCGTTGTGCTCCGGCTGGAATTCGAGGATTTCCCTGATGATGTGCAGAAGGTGGCTGCGGCCTTTTTTCGGAGGGATGAATTTCTCCACCCTGTCGCTGAAAAACATGGCCCCGACCTTGTCGTTGTTGATAATGGCGGAAAAAGAAAGGACCGCGGCAATCTCCGCTATCATATCGCGCTTGTTCTGTCCGGCAGTCCCGAATAGTCCTGATCTGCTGATATCTATCAGCAGGACCACCGTCATTTCCCTTTCCTCTTCAAAAACCTTTATATAGGGGGAACGCATCCTGGCAGTGACATTCCAGTCCATGTTGCGGACATCGTCGCCGTACTGGTATTCCCTGACTTCGCTGAAAGTCATACCACGTCCCTTGAAAGCGGAATGGTACTCCCCCGCGAAAATCTGATGCGAAAGCGCCTTGGTCCTGATTTCTATCTTCCTGACCTTCTTCAGAAGGTCGTTGGCATCCTTCTTTTCCATTATGGAACCTCTACGGCATTTATGATTTCCGCGATGATGTTTTCAGGAGTCACGTTCTCCGCCTCGGCCTCGTACGTAAGGCCTATCCTGTGACGAAGAACCTCATTGCAGACAGCCCTGACATCTTCGGGAATCACATATCCGCGTCTTTTTATGAATGCGTATGCCTTTGATGCCATGGACAGGGAGATGCTCGCCCTCGGGGAGCCTCCGTAGGCAATCAGTCCGGAGAGCTTGTCCAGACCGTAGTCGGAAGGAGTCCTCGTGGCGTACACGATGTCCACTATGTACCTTTCAATTTTCTCGTCCATATAGACATCCCTTACCACCGAGCGGGCCTTCACTATATCTTCCGGCTTCAGCACCGGGGAAGCCTTTGGAAACGAGCCGGAATTGTTCATCCTGACGATGAGCTTCTCCTCTTCCTTTTTCGGATAGCTGACCACGACCTTCAGCATGAAACGGTCGACCTGCGCCTCCGGAAGCGGATAGGTACCCTCCTGTTCGATAGGATTCTGTGTGGCCATTACAAGGAAAGGCTCGGGAAGCCTGAAAGTCTCGTCCCCGATGGTCACCTGCCTCTCCTGCATGGCTTCGAGAAGCGCCGACTGGACCTTGGCCGGAGACCTGTTGATCTCGTCCGCGAGGACAAAATTCGCGAATATAGGGCCCTTCTTGATCTGGAACTGCTCGCTTTTCTGAGAGTAGATGAGGGTACCGATGACGTCGGCGGGAAGAAGGTCCGGGGTAAACTGGATTCTGCTGAACTTGGCATCGATGGCTGAGGCCAATGTATTTATGGCTAATGTCTTGGCCAGTCCAGGAACGCCTTCGAGAAGAATGTGTCCGTTGGCAAGGAGACCGATGAGAAGATTTTCCACCAGATGTTTCTGGCCCACGATCACCTTGTTCATTTCCATCGTGAGGATGTCCACAAAAGAGCTTTCCTGCTGGATGCGGTCATTCAATTCCTTAATATTTATATTGTCCATATAATTAAAATTATTGTACTTTTGCAAATCTAATCATTATCCCGCAATTTTTAATGCGATATTCCATCAGACTTTCATACGACGGAACCGGACTCAGCGGCTGGCAGATCCAGCCGAACGGACTTTCGGTGCAGGAATCTCTCCAGAACGCACTCTCCACGGCATTGGGTGAAAACGTGCAGGTCACCGGTGCAGGCCGTACCGATGCCGGGGTAAATGCGGTGAACTATGTGGCGCATTTCGACGTTGAAAGACAGCCGGTTTCCGAACCGGGGGCATTGGTATGCAAACTGAATGCCATCCTGAAGAAAGAAATCACGGTCCATGCGATATCGCCTGAGGAAGAATCGTTTCACGCGAGATTTTCAGCAGTATCGAGGGAGTACCGCTATTTCATTCACCGGAAAAAGGATCCTTTCATCGGAAAATTTTCGTGGCAGTGCGGATACAGGCTCGATGTGGAAGCGATGAACGAAGCCGCATCCTGTCTGCCGGGAACCCGCGACTTCAGCTGTTTCGAGAAAAAGGGCGGGAACAACAGGACTTCCGTCTGTACGGTCTATGAGGCCGGCTGGAAAAACTACCTCCCGTCGCATGCGGAGGTTCTGGGTTATCCTGCCGCAGCGGAGGACTATCTGTTTTTTACCGTAAGGGCCGACAGGTTCCTGAGGAATATGGTCAGGGCGATCGTCGGCTCGCTCATAGATGTGGGACGGGGCAAAAGGGACGTACGATGGTTCAGGGACCTCCTCGAAAACGGCACACGCTCCGAGGCGGGAGAATCCGTCCCGGGGCATGCTCTCTTCCTTAAGGAGATAGGATACTGACAGATGCCGTCAGGCGACAAGATTCCGGCCCGATTCCGTGTCTGGCACAATGATTGACCATATACCGACCCGCTATCGCAACCGGCCTTATACTGACAAAATGTCAGCACGGTTGCCTTATGCACGCAAAAAGACATCGGCCGGAATGCCGGCCTGACATACAAAAGAGCGAAATTATGAAGGATATACAAATGAAAGACCTCCTCTCTCCGTCCGGCACGGAAGTGAACATCATTCCGGTGCTCCAGGGCGAAGGTTTTATGAAAATAGACGAGTCGGAACTGCCTGATTCGCTTCCGATTCTGGCTCTGAGAAATGCCGTCCTGTTTCCCGGGACCATATATCCGATAACTATCGGGCGGGAAAAGTCCATAAAGCTGATAGAAGACGCCGAGAAGAACAACGCCTTCATCGGGGCCGTGCCGCAGAACGACATCTCGGTGGAAGACCCGAAAAAAGAGGATCTGTACCGGTACGGTACCGTGGCCAGAATCCTGAAGACGTTAGAGATGCCGGACGGCACCATCACGGCCATACTCCAGGGGTTCAAGAGGTTCCAGATAGATTCCGTCACGGAATACGAACCGTACATGCTCGGTCTCGTGCACTACCTGCACGACGTACATCCCGACAGCAACGACAAGAATGTCAAGATGATAGCCGAAACCCTGAAAGAAAAGGCCATCACCGTACTGAAGATGTCGTCGTACGTGCCGCGGGAGGCCGCTTCCGCATTGAAATCCATAGACGGCTTCGAGTTCCTGGTCAATTTCATAGCTACGACAGTCGAGGTGGAGAACTTCGGCGACAAGGTGGAACTCCTGCAGTACGAGGATCTCAAGGTCAGGGCGATGAAGCTTCTGGCAGTGCTCGACACCCAGATTGAACTCCTGAAAATCAAGCAGGACATCAACCAGAAAGTCAAGATGGAAATCGACCAGCAGCAGAGGGAATACTACCTGAACAGCCAGTTGAGGACCATTCAGGAAGAGCTCGGCATGGATGAAATGGAGGATTTCGACAAGCTGAGGGCCAGGGCCGCGGAGAAGAAATGGCCTGAGTCAGTAGCGGAAATCTTCGAGAAAGAGATGACGAAGCTCGAAAGATACAACCCGAGTTCTCCGGACTACAGCATCCAGTTCAACTATATCCAGTTCATGCTGGATCTCCCGTGGGGAGAAATGTCCAAGGACAACCTGGATCTGAAGCATGCGCAGAAAGTTCTGGACGAGGATCACTTCGGACTCGAGAATGTCAAGGACAGGATAATTGAATACCTGGCAGTGCTGAAACTGAAGGGCGACATGAAATCGCCTATCCTGTGCCTGTACGGGCCTCCGGGAGTGGGAAAGACCAGCCTCGGGAAATCGATAGCCCGGGCTCTCGGCAGGAAATATGTCAGGATCGCACTCGGAGGGGTGCACGACGAATCCGAAATAAGGGGTCACAGGAAGACATATATCGGGGCCTTGCCGGGCAGGATACTGAATGCCATAAACAGGGCGGGGACTTCGAATCCGGTGATAGTCCTGGACGAAATAGACAAGCTGAGCACGGACATCAAGGGAGACCCTTCTTCCGCACTGCTCGAAGCCCTCGACCCGGAGCAGAACACCACGTTCCACGACAACTACCTGGACATCGACTACGACCTGTCCAACGTGCTGTTCCTGACTACGGCGAACACGACGTCCACCATCCAGCCGGCCCTGCGGGACAGGATGGAGATGATAAACGTTACGGGCTACCTGGCAGAGGAGAAGATGAGCATAGCGAAGGACTACCTGATTCCAAAGCAGCTCGAGGAGCACGGAATCGGGAAAAAGGAGCTGAGGATAGACAAGTCCTGCCTCGAAAAAATCATCAGCGACTACACGAGGGAGTCCGGAGTCCGTGGCCTTGAAAAACAGATAGCCAAGATCGCGAGGGTGACGGCCAAAAAGATAGCCCTGGGGGAAAACTACCCGAAAGTACTGAAAAAAGAGCATCTGAAAGAGTACCTCGGACTGCCGACAAGCTTCCACGACATGCAGAAGGGCAATGAGGCTCCAGGAGTGGTGACCGGACTGGCCTGGACGGAAATGGGAGGGGAAATCCTCTTCATCGAAAGCTCCATAAGCAAGGGCAAGGGGAATCTTTCGATGACCGGCAACCTCGGAGATGTGATGAAGGAGTCCGCGACGATAGCCTACCAGTACATCAAGGCCCATCCGCATCTGGCGCAGATGACCTCCGAAGAGTTTGCCGAAAAGGACATCCACGTCCATGTGCCCGAGGGTGCGGTGCCAAAGGACGGGCCGTCCGCCGGCATCACGATGGTGAGCTCCATGATCTCGGCCCTGAGGGGACAGCAGGTAAAAAGCGGGATAGCGATGACGGGAGAGATGACCCTGCGCGGCAGAGTATTGCCGGTAGGCGGGATCAAGGAGAAGATACTGGCTGCCAAACGCGCCGGCATCCGCACCATCATCATATCCGAAGACAACCGCAAGGACATAGAGGACATCAAGGAAATCTATGTCAGGGGGCTCGACTTCGTTTACGTCAGGACGATCGACGACGTCATAAACTATATATTCTAACTCTTGGACATCTCCGTTTTTTTCTGCAATTTTGCTCCGCATTATCCGTAGAAAATGGACGTCAAGATAGAACAAAGCTGGAAAAACGCACTGAAAGGGGAATTCGACAAACCGTATTTCGCCTCTCTGGTGCGTTTCCTGCATCATGAAAAGGCCGCCGGAAAGACCATATACCCTCCGGGCCCTGCCATTTTCAGGGCTTTCGAACTCACTCCTGCGGACAAGGTAAAGGTGGTCATACTCGGGCAGGATCCCTATCACGGGGCCGGCCAGGCGATGGGGCTTTCGTTTTCCGTACCCGACGACATCCCTGCCCCGCCGTCGCTGAAAAACATCTTCAGGGAAATACATGACGATCTGGGCATCACTATGAGCGGCAGGCCCAATCTGGAAAAATGGGCCAGACAGGGAGTCCTGCTTCTGAACGCGTCCCTGACCGTGCAGGCCGGGATGCCGAACTCGCACAGCAACATAGGCTGGACAGAATTCACCGATGCCGTCATCGGCTGGCTGTCGGAACATCGCAGCGGGATCGTCTTCCTGCTCTGGGGCAGCTATGCCCGCAACAAGAGGGCGCTGATAGACACCTCGAGGCATTATGTCCTGGAGGCGGCGCATCCGTCCCCGCTGGCCCGCGGGGCATTTTTCGGCTGCAGGCATTTTTCCAGGACCAACGAAATACTCGTCAGGGAAGGCCTCGAACCCATCGACTGGCAGTTGTAGGATGGCCCGGCATGCTCCAGCCGCTGCCGCAAGGTACAGGCAGCCTCGACCGGCATAAACAAACACAGACCAAATGAAACGCACAGCATTATTCCCAGGCTCATTCGACCCGTTCACGGCAGGGCATCTGAACATCCTGAAACGCGCCCTTACGATGTTCGACGAGGTCGTGGTGGCCATAGGCATCAACATCGACAAGAAAGGACATTTCTCCACTGACAGGAAAATGGAAATCATCAGGCAGGCTACGGCCGGACTCGAGGGGGTCAGAATCGTAAAATACGACAACCTCACGGTCGACATCTGCCGCGAGCTCGGTATCCGCCACATAGTCCGCGGAGTCAGGAATATGATAGATTTCGAAACGGAAAGATCCATAGCCGACGCCAACAGGAGGCTCGCACCCGAAATCGACACCGTCATCATACCTACCGCACAGGAATTCGCGCACATCTCCTCGACGGCTGTCCGCGACCTGCTCAAGCACAACAGCGACACATCGATGTTCGTTCCGGAAGGAGTGGACAAAAACCTGCTGAAAAACGGATGAGGGCGGTACAAGTGCTCATCCTGTGCGCTGCCGTCGCAGCAATGTCCGTTTGCACGGAAGCATCCGGAAGGCCGTCCGTCCCTTCCTGCGAAGTACGGGACACGTCAGCCACGGCCCGGGACGTTTCCACGGAACGGCCCGAAGCCCTGGATTCATCGGTCACCGGAGCCTTGGGCAGGAAACTGGACGAATACACGGCCGTTCTGGAACGCGAACCTGTGGAGACAAAATGCGGGGAAGCGGACTTCCTGATAGAGAGCTGCACGGATTCGCTCATAAGGCAGTTCACTGCGATTAGACTCTACGGGCACTATGTCTCGTCGAAACTAATGGGCGACGAGGCTGTAGCCATACACATTTTCGACCGCTGGTTCGCTACCGGCGAGGTAAGGATGCGGAACGAACCGGACCTGATGAATGCAAGGATATTCGCAGAGTTCAACAGGCAGTCCCTCATCGGAAACAAGGCTCCGGAACTGGCACTCGAGGACATTTCAGGAAAGAGGGAGGTCATTTTCGGGGACGGAAGCTACAGCGACCGGGTGACTGTGCTGTTTTTTTACGACAGCGGCTGCCCTACGTGCAGGATGGATGCGATACTGCTGCGCAATGTCCTCGGCGACGGCCGGTACCGGCTGAACCTGTATGCAGTGTACACGCAGCAATCGAGGCAGGACTGGGAAAGTTTCGCAGACGAATATCTGGACATCGAGAATCCGGAAGTCAGGGTCAGGCATTTCCATGATCCCGAAGTGCAGTCCGACTTCCAGAGGAAATACGGGGTGTTGCAGACACCTATGATATTTTTGGTGTCGCGCGACGGGACTGTCCTTGGGCGGCATCTCGACGTCCCGGCCCTGGTGCAGCTGCTCGACATCTACTGCAAGCCATACGTCTACGGGAATGAAGAGTCGGAAGCCTTTTTCGACAGGGTCTTTGCAAAATACGGGGGCAATCCGGACTGCGGCACGGTGAAAGGGATATGCGACAGCATAGCGGTCAGGACTCTGGGTATTCAGGACACCCTGATTTTCAAGCAGATGGCCGGCGACCTGATGTACTGGCTCGGAGCCAACAGGGGCGAAGGGGTCAAATGCGGGCTGGAATACCTGACAGACAGATACATAGACGGCATGCCCGATGTATGGGACGCCCCGGAAGACTCATTGGGCATACTGCCGTACGCCGGCCTTCTCGGGGATCTGCTCGGGAAAACCGCAACCGGGGGAAAACTGCCGCCGATCGAAGTACAGGGTACGCTGAAAGTCCGCGGGAAAGACAGGACCGTGTCAATAAGGCTGGACAGGCTGCGCAATGCGACCGTCATTTTCCATACGGAAGGATGCGCTTTCTGCGAGGCCGAACTCTCCGCAGCCGATTCCATATCCTTAGCCGACAGAAAGGCAAGATTCTTTATCGTCGACATCGATGCCGTGCTCGACACCAGCCCCGAGACTGCCCGCAGCCTTTTCGATGCCGTCGACCTGTCGGTCCTGCCTTACATTACAGCCGTCGACAGGAAAGGGAGGATTGCAAGGAAGTATGTCTCGCTTCTTCAGGCGTCGGGACGGACGTAATGGCGCCATTTGTCGATCAGGGCGGACATATCGTCCGGAAGCGGGGAATCGAAGATCAGGTGCTCCTTCGTGCGGGGATGGATGAAGCCGAGGGTCCTGGCATGAAGAGCCTGTCGCGGCATTATCCTGAAACAGTTCTCGATGAACTGCCTGTATTTGGCATAGATGGTCCCTTTGCGGATTTCCGAGCCGTCGTAACGGTTGTCATTGAAAAGAGGGTGGCCGATATAGTTGAAATGCACCCTTATCTGATGCGTGCGGCCGGTTTCCAGCCGGCACTCCACCACCGTCACGAAGCCGAACCTTTCCAACACGCGGTAATGCGTCACCGCATGCTTTCCGCAATCCCCTTCCGGGAACACCTTGAACCGCATCCTGTCATTGGGATCCCGGCCTATGTTCCCGGTGATGGTCCCCTCGTCCTCCTTCAGGTTTCCCCAGACCACCGCCACATAGCGTCTGTCGATGGAATGTACGAAAAACTGCCGGGCAAGATCGAGCTGGGCCTCATCGTTTTTCGCCACGACAAGCAGGCCTGAAGTGTCCTTGTCGATCCTGTGAACCAGGACGCCCATCCTTTCGTCCTCGGCGTCGGGGCCCTGGCTGATACCGAGATGATAGGCCAGGGCATTCACCAGCGTCCCCGAGAAGTGCCCGTGACCCGGATGCACGACCATGCCGGCTTTCTTGTCCAGCACCAAAAGATCCTCGTCCTCGTAGACGATGTCGAGGGGGATGTTTTCCGGAAGTATCTCCAGGCCGCGCCTCTGGTAAGGCATCACGAAAGAGATGACGTCTCCCGGCCTGACGATGCAGTTCGCCTTGGCCGTCCTGCCGTTTACCTTGACGTATTCCTTCTTGATAGCCAGCTGGATGCGGTTTCTGGATGTGTTTTCCAGATGCGTGGCCATATACTTGTCCACACGCATGGCCGCCTGGCCCTTGTCGAGTTCCAGGCGGAAATGCTCGAACATTTCCCTCTGCTCGTCATCTATGTCCGTCCCGTCCCCGTAATCGGGTTCGTCGGTCAGTTCTTCGTCTATGTCGAATATCCTGTCAGTCATAGGAGATCCGTATTTTCCGCGATATTTTCTTCAGTATCTTCCTCTTCCGGCTCCGGCACCTTGGAGACGTCGGTAGTCAGGTACAGAGAGAGTTCCGTCCCCATAAGCAGGGGTTCCTCCCCGTAGTCGGGCTCTATTCTGAAGACTACGGCATCGAGCGAGTCAGCATAGTCCCTCACCGTCTCGTCGAAGATGACCTGACTGACATTCAGGGAGTTGTCATGTACGGCCTCGACCGCATTCATATACCTTGTCCCGAGAATGGCAGGAGCGTAGGTCACGCAGTCGTCATAGTTGAGCCCGAGTTCCAGGTCTATCCTGCTGCCGCTCTCTACCAGTGTTCCCGGCTTTATCTCCCGAGAGCCGCAGAACTGGCGCAGGACATTGTTCGTGGCAATGTCCGAGACGTAGTTCAGCCTGCCTATCTGCAGGCCTTTGGAGAGGATTTCCGCCTTGGCCTGCCTCATGGAATAGCCTATGAGATTCGGCATCATCACCTTTTTGGCATTGACGGCATTGATCGTGAGCAGTATGCGCCTGCCTTCCTTGACCTTGCTTCCGGCAGACGGATTCTGCCTGTATATCAACCCCTTGCCCATTCTTTTGACATATACCGAATCCACCACTTCGAGGCGCATCCTGTTTGCCTCCACTATCTTTTCGGCCTCCGCCACACTCTTGTTCGTCAGGTCGGGCACCGTGATTTCGTGGTTGTGTCTTGTAATCTTGTCCAGCATCACCTGCGTCCCGAATATCAGGGCGAAAACGAGGATGACGCCGGCCAGGACATTGAGCGTTATCTTGTTGAAAAGGATTTTCTTGAAACTCATAATATCTCTATATCAATGATTTTACTTGGGGGACGGCCGTCACATGACAGGGGCGCCTTTGAATATCGCCCTGAACAGGCCCTCGCCGAGCAGGACAAGTCCGATGATTATCACCACCGCACCCGTGAGCCTGTTTATCCATATCACCGTGCGGAGGTTGAACCTGTTCTGGAAGCGGCTCAGGAGCCAGGTCACGACAAACCAGTAGAAGGCCGCGCCGCAGCTCACCGAAAGGATAATCGGGGCCACCCTGTAGTCCGACCTGTCCAGCGGGCCTATTCCGAAAAACGCGAAAAGGGCGAATATTACCAGAATCGCTCCCGGATTCGAAAGGCCCATGACCACGGCCTGAAGAAAATTCTTCACGTTCGCGGCCGGAGATGTGTTCTGTTCCGCTTTCATCTTACGGAGCGGATTGGACGTGCTCATGCTCCAGCCGAGCAGGGCCACCACCAGACCTCCCGCTATCAGGATGAGTTCCCTGTTGTCATCGATAAGCCTCTGGGCCGCCGCCAGCGCGAAAATGGCTATGATGGAAAATACCGTATCCACCACACAGGCGCCCATACCGGTGATAAAACCTGCCTTATGGCCCCTGGTAATGGACTTCTGAATGACGAGAATGGCTATCGGCCCGACCGGGGCCGACGCGCATATTCCTATCACGAATCCTTTGAGTATATCCAGAAACATATTTTGACGTCAGGCCGCAAAGATACATTATTTTAACGGGAAAGGCACTAATTTATGCAATGAAAAAAACTATCTTTGCCGGACAAAACCGGAAGAAGGATGAAAAGGACGAACCTGATGTTTGCCGGAATGTCGGCATTGTTCGCGGTACTTATGTCGATACCGTTTTTAGTCCCGCATGCGGGATTTGTCGCGCTTGTCGGGCTGCTGCCGCTGTTGATAATGGACAGGATAGCGACATTGTCCGGGTACCGGCGCTTCTGGATATGGCATTACCTTTCCTTCGTACTGTGGAACGCCGCCACTACGTTCTGGGTCTGCAACGCCACTGTCGGAGGCGGCATTTTCGCCGTTTTGGCCAACTCATTCCAGATGTCCGTCATCTTCGCCCTTTTCCGCCTGAGCAAACGGCATTTTTCCGGAGTCCTGCCCTACATCTTCCTGGCCGCTATGTGGATAGCCTGGGAAAGGGCTTATTTCGATGCTGAAATCTCCTGGCCCTGGCTCGTGCTCGGGAACGCATTCGCCACGAGCATAAAGGCAGTGCAGTGGTACGAATACACGGGGACACTCGGAGGGTCTCTCTGGATTTGGCTGTCGAACCTGTCTCTGTTCGGGATAATGACAGCCCTGTCGGACGGCACCTGGTCGGGATTCAACCGCAAGGCCAAAGCCGCAGCATCGGCAGGCTGCATCATCGTCATAGCCGCCCCTTTCATCGTCTCAAGCCTCATATACGGCTGTTATGAAGAAAAGGAAGACCCGTTCGAAGTCCTCATCGTCCAGCCGGACATAGACCCGTACCATAAATTCGAGGCCCTGACCCAGAAACAGCAGACGGACATATTCCTCTCACAGGTGGAAAAAGCCCTGCAATACAGGAAAAACGACAGTACCGCCTCACCCCTTCTCGTTCTCGCTCCGGAGACTTTCACCAACGACGCGGTGACCAACAGCCTGTCCTCCGGACGGACCCTGCAGGCTTTCGACGCCTTTCTGAGGGACTATCCGGGGGTGAACATCCTGTTCGGGGCCTCGTCCTACACCTACATAGACTCCGCTACGCGTCCGTCGCATACTGCCAGGCAGCTCCGCTCCGGAAGATGGATAGAATCGCACAATTCCGCCCTCGTCACGGACGGGAGCGGGAATCCGGAAATCTTCCACAAGAACAAGCTCGTGGTAGCCGTGGAAAAGACTCCCTACCCTGCCCTGTTCTGCAAAATAGACGATCTGCTCGGAGGGGTGATGGGCCGGTGCATCGGACAGGATTCTGTCTCGCTCCTGCATTACCGGGGGACGGACGGTTCGGTGGAACCGTTCGGCTGCGCCATCTGCTATGAATCCGTGTACGGGGAATATTTTACCGGATATGCGGCAAAGGGGGCAGGGATAATGACCATAATCACGAATGACGCGTGGTGGGGAGACACGCCGGGATACAGGCAACACCTGAGATATGCCTCGCTCAGGGCAATAGAAACGCGGCGCAGCATAGCGAGATGCGCCAATACCGGCATCTCGGCCCTTATAGACCAGAGGGGGGATATTACGGAAAAGACGGGTTGGCAGGAAAAGACGGTACTGCAGGGCAGCATAAACAAAAACGACGGCCTGACATTCTTCACAAGACATGGAGACATAACAGGCCGCGTGTGCAATTTCGTATTCTGGCTGCTTCTCGCAGCCCTCGCCGTCAGGATGCTGGTGCGTCAGCCGCGCCGGTAAGGCGGCACGTCATCCCCGGCGGTGAGGAGGAGGCCCCATCGGGCCATGTCCGCCCGGACCGCGGCCGCCCTGAGGGCCGTTGAAATTCCCGAAACGGTAGGTAAGGGAAAGGATGATGTATCTGCCGAGGGTATTGTTCCTCGTTTCCAGATGGTAGTTCGATTCGTCGGTCACGGAAAGGTTTTTCGACTGGTTGAAGATGTCGTAGGCCTTGACAGCCAGGGTGAACTTGTCCTTGAAAAGAAGCTTGTTTATCTCGGCGTTCAGTACGAACTCGTCTTCCTGAGGGGTCGTGTAGCCGTTATACCAGTTGTAGTCGAAGCTCGATATCAGGTTTATGCCTCCCGGGATAGTCCAGTTCACGGAGGCGTCCACCTGATTGTTCCAGGTAGCCTTCTGGTTGTACGAGGATATGGTGTACCAGGATTTGGAAACCCTCGTCCGGGCGCCGATATTCACTTCTACGGCTTCATCGCGGTAGGTAAAGCGAAGCCTCTGGGAGAAACTCAGGCTCCGTGTCCTGTTCTCCGTGAACATCTCGCTTCCCTTTTCATTGAAATCGTTGTAGAAGGTTTCATAGTCGAATTCGGCATTCTCGCTGTCATAATAGACATCGGTATCGAAGCCGTCTGTCTTGCCGATATACGAATTGGCCTCGTTGTAGTTCGCGCTGGTCATTGAGAAAACGGAGAACCGGGATTCTTTCCTGAACGGGGAGTTGATCATAAGCCTGGCGTTCGCCGTTCCAGACAGAGGGCCGTTCACAGGGATGGAATACTGCGCAGCGTTGCCGTCATACCACTGGGCATTCACTATGGGATTCTGCACCAGGCTTCCGCCGAAACTTCCGTGGATGGACATGAATGTCTCCGTGTCGGTGTAGCCGAACATGGATCTGAGGTTGTGCGAGAAATAAGGCAGCAGGTACGGGTTGCCCAAAGAGACGTTCAGAGGGTCCGAATTGTCCGGGACAGGCATCAGCTGCGAAGTAGACGGCTGGGACGAACGCCCGAAATAGAACATCCGGATGTCGGCATAGTCGTTTACGTCGTACTGGAGCATGGCCTGCGGAGACCAGTTCAGCACCTTGCTGTCATAGGATTCGCCGTTGGTCTCGTTGTGCGTATCGGTCGGACGCAGGGCGGCCCCGAGCTGTGCCCTGAGTTTGTCTTTCTGGTACATGACATTGAGTCCGGCACTCTGGTTTACGTAGCGGTTCAGGATGTTGTTCGAATAGATGCCGTCATACGTTTCCCCTGACGGATCGTAAACCAGATGATCCTTCGAGCCGTCCAGTGCATTGGAACCGCTGTTGTACGTATTCTTGACGGAAGTGCTCCTGTTCCAGCTGTAGGAATA
>CASFLY010000015.1 GCA_949295645.1 uncultured Bacteroidales bacterium
AGGAGCGTGGCTTCGGTGTACGGCTTGGGAGGAGTGGTCCAGGTCTCTTTCAGCAGAGGCGAGTGCGGACCGCCCTCCCCATTTCTGAACTCCGGCAGGATTCCGGCGTCCTCTCCCGAAGAAGAGGCCTTGCCGTCAGCATCATCATTGTCCGGCAGGGAAGAATCTCCCTGCCGGGCCGCAAAAACCACCCTCCACCCCGGCTCCGCTATCCTTTTTCCCGCAGCCTTGAACTCCACTCCTGCCGCCTTTCCCGCAACTGTCGTCGTCGAAATCACACAGTCCGGATAAAATGCCGCAATGAAGCGTCTTGCCACCAAATCGAATACCCGTTTCTCATCAGAGGTCAGGGCAGAAACCGGCATTCCAGTGGGTATGATGGCATGGTGGTCGGTCACTTTGGAATTGTCGAACACTTTTTTGCTCTTGGGAAGCTTCGTCGTTTTCAATGGCGCGGTCAATTCCTCATAGCCGGTGAGTCCGGCCAGGATTTTCGGCACTCTGGGATAAATGTCGTCGCTCAGATATGTCGTGTCCACACGCGGATATGTCGTCACCTTTTTCTCGTACAGAGACTGTATCAGCCGGAGGGTCTCATCCGCACTGAAAGCATACTTTCTGTTGCACTCCACCTGCAGCGAGGTCAGGTCGAAAAGCCTCGGAGCCGCCTCCCGGCTCTTTTTCTCCGCCACATCCGTGACTGTAAACTCCGAACCGGTCACTTCCGCGAGCAGGGCCTCGCCGTCCTCCTTTTTCATAAATTTTCCCTTCGCGGACGAAAAGGTCACGTCCCGGTACACGGTCTTCAGCTCCCAATAAGGTGTCGGAACGAAATTCTCTATCTCGTCCTGCCGCTTCACTATCATTGCCAGGGTCGGGGTCTGCACCCGCCCGATCGACAGGACTTTACGGTTACCTCCGTATCTCAGCGTATAGAGCCGGGTCGCATTGATCCCCAATATCCAGTCCCCTATCGCCCTGGCCAGACCGGCCTCGTACAACAGCCTGAAATCCGTGTCCGGACGCAGGCTGGCGAAGCCTTCCCTTATCGCATCTTCAGTCAGGGAAGATATCCATAGCCTCTTCACCGGACACTTCGCCCCCGCCTTGAGCATCACCCAGCGCTGGATCAGCTCTCCTTCCTGTCCTGCATCGCCGCAGTTTACAATCTCGTCCGCATTCTGCATCAAAGATCTGATGACTTCGAACTGATGACGGTACGAGTCATTGTCTATCAGTTTGATGCCGAATCTCGGAGGGATGAGGGGCAGCGATGACAGCATCCACGGTTTCCACTGCGGATTATAGTCATGAGGCTCCTTCAGCGTGCACAGATGGCCGAAAGTCCAGGTCACCTGGTATCCGTTTCCTTCCAGGTACCCGTCCATCTTCTTCGCCGCTCCTATGACCGACGCTATTTCCCTCGCCACACTCGGCTTTTCAGCTATGCAAACTATCATTTCAAAAATTTTCAAAACGCGAATATAATATTATCTTTGCTGAATGGCTTGAATTTTCTTCCGCCCTATGGGACGGGAAACATCGAGGACCATAATTATTTGTTGAAAATCAAAATATTGCAATAAAATGAACAAATTTTTCAAATCTGCCGCCATCGCGGCAATGACAATGGCCGGGGCGATTTCGGCAAGCAGCTGCGGCTCCCGTCCGGACATTTACGGGACACTGGACGACATTGCAGACGATTCCCTGATGGTATATGTTTTCGAACCGGGCAGAAATGCCCCCGTCCTCATAGATACGGTAGTGGCCGAAAACGGGAATGTGGCCGTAAACTTCAAGGACACTTCGTTCTGCTGGGTATATCTGCTGCCGCTTGCGGATCAGGAAAACGGCATGTCCATGCCGATAAGCTTCCTGCCGGGCGACCGGGTAAGGATTTCCGGAAGCATATACGATCCGGTCTGCAGCGGGACCGAAATATATGACGGTCTGTCCGCGTTCGCAGGGTACAAGGCATTTACCGACAGGCTCGACTCGCTCTACAGGAAAGCGGAAAACTCCGACGGCAACGACATCGTCGGACGTCAGGCCATCAATGCGGAATACGAAGCCCTGATGGCCGAAAAGGACAGTATTTTCACCGAATATGTCAGGAACCACCCCAACGATCTCACTTCAGGCTATTTGGTGGCATATATGGGACATGAAAAAGGTCTCGAAGCATATAATCTCCTTGGAGGCAAGGTCAGGAAAAGCGCCATGGGCAAATTCCTGTCGGACGTAGCCTCCGGCTTCGAAGCCACGGTCCAGAAAGAAAAGAACAAAAAGAACATCCAGCCAGGCAAGCCTGCTCCGGATTTCAGCCTTAAAGGCCTCGACGGCAAGGACTACACCCTGGCTTCGTTCAAGGGAAAATACGTACTGCTCGATTTCTGGGGAGAATGGTGCTACTGGTGTATGAAAGGGATGCCGGAAATGAAGAAGTACTACGACAAATACTCGGACAAGATAGAATTCGTGGGCATCAACTGCCGTGATTCGGAAGAAGTCTGGAAAAAGACCGTTGAAGAAGAAGGCCTCGAATGGACGAATCTCTACAACGGCACCGGGAACGAAATCCTGAGTGCGTATGCTGTCGAGGGCTTCCCTACCAAAGTGCTGATAGACAAGGAGGGCAAGATCGTACAGGTCTTCGTCGGCGAGAGCGAGGAGCTTTACAACAAGCTCGACGAACTGTTCTGACATTCCGGGTGCGTTCCCCGCAGACAGCGGCGACCGCCCGGAAATCACCACACAAAGAATAGAAATGGCGGAAGAAAACAAAAAAGTCATCAGCAGGGAGTTCATCTGGGAGTGTGCCCTGCTGATTCTGATTATCGGTCTGGGCATAATCCTTTTCCACTATGCCAGTATGTTCCTCAGCGGTATTCTCGGGGCCTTCACCCTTTACATCCTGCTGCGGAAATATTCATTCCGGCTGACAGAAAAGACCGGGAAACCGGTATTCTCTGCCTCGGTCATCACCATTGCCGTCATCCTTTTCATCATCGTCCCTCTTTCCCTGCTGGCGTGGTTCATCATCGCCAAACTCCAGCAGGTCAACTGGAATACCGGCGACATCATCGCCCCTGCAATGCAGGCTATCGACATTGTCAAGGAAAAATTCGGCATCGACCTGATCTCTGAAAAAAGCATAGCATTCGCCGCGGGAAAACTTACTTCTTTCGGGCAGTCGATCATAAACGGTATCGGCGATTTCTTCATCAATATCCTGGCTGCGGTCTT
This sequence comes from uncultured Bacteroidales bacterium, assembly GCA_949295645.1. Taxonomy (GTDB): domain Bacteria; phylum Bacteroidota; class Bacteroidia; order Bacteroidales; family UBA932; genus Cryptobacteroides. The sequence continues at coordinate 3,250 of CASFLY010000015.1, forward strand.
AGTGCTTTTCTTTCTGCTTACAGGAGGCAAGAAGATGGAGAACTATCTTTCCTCATTGATACCGATGAAGAAAATAAACAGGCAGGAAACGATAGAGAAAGTCAATATAATGGTGAAATCCAATGCAATCGGCATTCCGCTCATAGCTCTGACCCAGGGTGTCATCGCCTGGATCGGATATATGCTCTTCGGCGTACCGAACGCTTTCCTTACGGCATTTCTCACAGGACTGTGCTCTGTGGTACCGATAGTGGGGACGATGATAGTGTGGGTACCTGCCGGCGTCTATTTCGCGATTCTCGGAATGTGGGGCAAGGCTGTCGGGCTCCTGATTTTCGGCGCCGTCTGCATCTCCCAGAGCGACAACCTGTTCCGGTTCATCCTGCAGAAGAAACTCGCCGACACGCATCCTCTGATAACTATTTTCGGAGTGGTGGTCGGTCTGCAGATGTTCGGTTTCATCGGCATTATCTTCGGGCCGCTCATCGTATCGCTGTTCATGCTGTTTTTAGATATGTTCCGCAAAGAATATCTCGCCGATGACGAAAACTGAAAGACACCCTCTGGAGCCTTTCCTTCCGCAAGGTGCCAGACTGCTGATGCTCGGCAGTTTCCCTCCGAAAAGGGAGAGGTGGTCTATGGATTTCTTCTATCCGAATTTCAACAACGATATGTGGAGGATATTCGGACTTGTGTTTTTCGGCGACAGATCCCGTTTCATCACTGAAGACGGACGCCGCTTCGACAAGGCTGCCATTACGGATTTCTGCTCCAGGACAGGTGTCGCCCTCTACGACACTGCCGCCGAAGTGCGCAGACTGAAAGACAATGCTTCCGACAAATTTCTCGAAATAGTCACGCCGACCGACCTGCCGGGCCTTCTCGGTCTGATTCCTGGATGCCGTGCAGTAGTCACGACCGGACAGAAAGCGGCCGAAACCTCGGCCGCGGCCCTGCATTGCGGAGTCCCTGCTCCGGGAACATTCTGCCGGTGCAGATTATGCGGCCCTGCTCACGAACCAGCCTCAGGCACTCCGGACGGTCGGGATGCGGGAAGTCACGAAACCGGGGAAGTGCGGGAACTCCGCCTCTGGAGGATGCCGTCTTCGTCGCGTGCCTATCCTCTTTCCCTCGAAGCCAAGGCCGAAGCCTACCGCAGAATGTTCTCCGAAGAAAATTTCCCCTGTCTGATATGATGAAGTTTACCGTAAAATACGATTCTCCCCTGCTCGAGTACCTGTACACGGCTTTAGCGCCGCAAAGCAGGACGGCGATAAAGGCTCTGCTGACTCATCGGCAGATAAGTATCGGAGGGACGACGGTCACGGCATTCGACCATCCTCTGAAAAAAGGAGACCTCATCGAGGTAGATGCGAACAGGCAAAAGGCGGGAATAGAAAGCAGGGATCTGAAAATAGTCTATGAGGATGACTGGATTATAGTGGCGGACAAACGGGCCGGGCTTCCGTCCATGTCCACAGGTGCGGCAGCCGGCTCTGAGAAAGACCGAGAACTTACGGCCTATTCGATTCTCTTCTCGTATATGAAATCCAAGTCTCCCGACGGCCGGGTCTTCATCGTGCACCGTCTGGACAGGGACACTTCCGGCCTGATGGTTTTCGCAAAGGACGAAAAGACCAAGCGACTGCTGCAGGAGAACTGGGACAGGTGCGTCTCGGAGAGGAAATATGCTGGAGTCTGCGAGGGGAATTTCCAACGGAAAGAAGGGACTGTGGTTTCCTGGCTTACGGAAAATCCCAAGTCCCTGAAAATGAGTTCATCGCCTTACGACAACGGGGGCAGGAAAGCCGTTACGCACTATACGGTAACCGGGGAGATTCCAGGCTTTTCACTCCTCGAGATAGAACTGGAGACAGGCCGCAAGAACCAGATCCGCGTCCAGCTTGCCTCCATCGGGCATCCTGTCACCGGTGACAGGAAATACGGCGCCCGCTCGAATCCGTTCGGACGTCTTGCCCTCCATGCAGCCACTCTCGCATTCGTCCATCCCCGTACGGGAAAGTCACTCAGGTTCTCTTCTCCCCTGCCGTTCAGGCTGTAAATTCCGCTGCAGGACTCTGCCCGGAATTTGGGCACTGCGTTACAGTTCATAGCCGGCTGCGCGTATCCGGGCGAAGTCTGTGTCTATGTCAGCTCCTGCCGTAGTGAGCATATCGCCCATAATGGAAGCGTTGATGCCGATGCGACAGGCTTCCGCGGTGGTTTCGGCAGAAAGGCGGGCACGGCCTCCGGCAAATCTCAGGGCGGCGTCCGGAAGGATGAAACGCAGGAGTGCGACAGTCCTGAGCACCTCATCTTCCGGGATGGGCGGCCGGTTTTCAAGAGGGGTACCCTTTATCGGAGAAAGGATGTTTACCGGCACGGACTTTACCCCGAGTCCTTTCAGGACAAATGCCAGCTCGATGCGCTGCTGCATGGTCTCCCCCATCCCGATGATTCCGCCGCTGCAGATCTCCATCCCGACTTTCCGGGCATTTTCAAGGGTAGCCGTCTTTTCGGCCTGGGTATGCGTGGTGCAAAGCGTACCGAAATACGAAGGGGCGGATTCGAGATTGCAGTGGTACCTTGAAATCCCGGCCTCGTGCAGGGCCGAAAGTTCCTCTTCCGAAAGAAGGCCTGCAGACAGGCAGAGTGATATGTCTGTCCGCGCGGAAAGTTCCCGTACGGATTCACACAGACGGGCCACCTCGGACGGAGAAAGTCTCTTTCCGCTCGTCACTATAGAAAAACGCCCTATTCCCTTTTGCCTGCTGAACTGCGCAGCCGCCACGAGCTTTTCCGTGTCTAACAGCGGATATACCCGGATGTTTGCCTTGTGATGCGCCGACTGGGCACACCAGGCACAGTCTTCGGGGCATCTGCCCGATTTTCCGTTTATAATGGAACAGGTGTCGAATTTCCGCGAAGCACAGGCTTTCGTGATGTTTGCGGCCCCGTCCTTCAGGGCGTCAAGGGGCGCTGTCGCAAGGGACAATGCCTCGGCTTCCGACACGCCCTCCCCGCCAGCTATGACCCTGGCGGCTATTTTGGCGACAGTCTCCGGCCCGTACCCGTTTTCCCGCCCGCACACGGAACCCGATGCACAGGCGTCCTCTTGCCTGCCGTTACCGAAAATCTCTTTCATCCGGATAAATCTCTCAATAGAATTTCAGGACATCATCCACGGTCTTGCGCCGCGGCCTGTCTGGCGTCTCCTCTCTTTCGCCCAGGGCGATGACTGCGAGTATTTCCTCTGTTTCCGGAATGTCGAGTGTCCTGCGAATCGCTTCGGCATCCCGGATTCCCATAACAAGGGAATCTATCCCGCATTCCGCCGCCTTGAGGATGAATA
>CASFLY010000016.1 GCA_949295645.1 uncultured Bacteroidales bacterium
CCCAGAAGCGCCATGAAAGGGAATTACTCGACGGCATTCTTTTCCGATTCCCTGAAATTCTATGACAACAATATCGAAGGCCTCCTTCTCCGGTTCCGCCGGCCTGAAGCCTATTATGAAATAGGCTGCGACTGGATGGGCAAATACGGCGGATCCCGCCGCGAAAGGTTTATGATATTCAGCAGCGGAGAAGCCCGGCCTGTCGGGATTCTGAGACTCGGCTATTCCGCTATCCTCTACCATCTTGCAGGCTGTGAAGAGGTCACGGGCGTGGTCGACAACATCCTGCTCGACCCTTACGTAGGGCTGGATTTTTCCGGAATGGCCGGCATTCAGGAACTCGGATTCAGTCTTGGGTGGCTTCAGTCCTTCCAGAACGACAGAAGAAATATCGGCAAGTACGTCTTTCCGCATGGCGGCGAGCTGGTCCTTAACCTGAAAAACTGGAATGCCGGTATCGAAAACCGCCTTTTCTACGGTACGGATATGATGCCTTATTATAACAGGACGGATGCGGCGGGAGCCAAATACGGAAACCTGCTTTATTTCGGGGATCCTTTCTTCAGGGTCTCGGAAGAGCACGGCGGCCTCGGTTTCTATGACCGTCTCGATGTCTTTTACGAACCCCGCATTGCGGCTTTCCTGACATTGCGCGTCTGCGCTACCCTTCATTTCAATGAAAACTTTTCCGGCTGGCAGCAGACCGTCGCCCTCAGATTCGACCTGTCGGCTATGCCTCGCGTGAAAAGACGGCACTGACATGGCCTGGTCGAAGGTCGTGAACGGTTCACGGGAATGTCCTGCGGCCGTTCAGCATTACTATGAATTGTCGGACGAAAATTATTTATACAGATGAAAAAAACGCTGATTCTCATTCTCTTTGCCGTTTTCATTGCTTCCTGCTCTCCGAAAGACGGCCATTACACCTTCCGTATCTGCACCACGAACGACGTCCACGGCCGTTATTTCGACTCTCTTTATGTCGGGAACTCTGTCGCCAACTCGCTGTTTGCGGTTTCACGTGTGACAGACAGTCTCAGGAAGGCGGTCGGGGCTGAAAACGTCATCCTCATAGATGCCGGCGACTGTGTCCAGGGCGACAACGCCTCTTATTATTTCAACTATGCGGATACCCTTTCCACACACGTTTTTGCAAGGATGGCCGACTATATGGGCTATGATGCGGTAGTCGTCGGAAACCACGACATCGAGGCAGGGCATCCGGTCTACGACAGGCTTCGGAAAGAACTGAAGTGTCCGCTTTTAGCGGCCAATGCCATAAAGACTGCGGACGGAAAGGCCGGGGCAGCGCATGTTTCCGCGGAAAATGCCAGGCCGTATTTCCAGGACTACCTGATAATGACAAGAAACGGTTTCCGCATCGCCGTCATCGGATTTACGAACCCGAATATGAAGAACTGGCTGTCGCCTGAATTGTGGAGCGGGATGGAATTCGTGTCGCTTGTCCCGTATGCACAGGAATATGTGGACAAGGTGCGTAAAAAGGAAAGGCCGGACATAGTGATAGTCGCCATCCATTCCGGTACGGGATCCGGCATAGATCCGGAGAAAGGCAGGACGGCGAGTGCCTCCATTGAAAGCCAGGGACTCGAACTTATGCAGACTCTGCGCGGTGTGGATTTCGTGGTGTGCGCCCATGACCATGCCCCTGTCACTTACAGCACGGACAGCATCTGCCTTATAAATTCGGGCAGTCATTGCCGGAATCTCGGTCTGGGTACCATAGACATCGACGTCCGCGACGGGAAGATCGTTTCGAAAACCCTTTCGGCTGCGCTTTTGCCGATAGACAAGGAAAAAGTGGATACGGCTATGCGTTCCCGTTTCAGGCCCGATTATGAAGCCGTCAGGAGTTTCACCCTCAGACCGGTAGGGGAGCTTGCCGTGCCTTTGAAGACCCGCGACTCCTACAAGGGGATGTGCAGCTACATCGATTTCATCCATACGGTAAGTCTCGGCTGCGCTCCTGCGCAGATTTCATTTGCGGCCCCGCTGACATTCGACGGGTTTATCGCTCCGGGAACACTGATATACAACGACCTGTTCAAAATCTATCCTTTTGAGAACCAGCTTTTCGTGGTCCGGATGACTGGGCGGGAAATCCTCTCATATCTCGAATATTCATACGACACGTGGATAAATTCAGTGTCTGGGGCGGAAGGGGAGCATCTTCTTAAGATACGCAACCGTCCCGATCCGCGGACCGGACTGCCTTCGTGGTCATTTTCCGGCAGGGCATACAACTTCGATTCTGCGGGAGGCCTCGTCTATGAGGTCGACGTGAGAAAACCGCATGGGCAGAGAGTCCGGATAAAAAGCCTCGCAGACGGAACTCCGTTCTGTGCGGACAGCACGTACAACGTCGCAATGACTTCGTACAGGGCAAGCGGAGGAGGCGGGCTTATGCGCAATGGAGCCGGTATCGATACCGACAGCATCGAGGAAAGGACCGTGGCCCGCTATCCTGAAATACGGGACCTTGTCTACAGTTATATCAGTGAAAAAGGGACTCTTGACGAAAGCACGGTAGCCGATCCGGTCCGTCTGGGGCAATGGTCGTTCGTCCCCGAAAGCCTTGCCGGGCCGATGCTCGAAAGGGATATGGAACTGCTTTTCGGTAAAGACAGGTAACACGGCGCCCGAAATCCGACGAATTTCCTTTGCCGGCTTAGATTTTCCAGGATTTTGAGTATCTTTGCAAGGTTTGAAAAACGATGATGACAATGGAGAAAGGTGAAGAAAAGACCGGCATCGGGATGCCGCTGACATACAATACGCAGAAACGCAGGCTCCAGCTTCCGGAATACGGGCGCAATGTCCAGAAAATGATAGAATACGTAAAGTCGATTCCGGACAGGGAAGAGCGGAACAGGCAGGCGAGGGCAGTGATAGGCGTGATGGAGACTGTGAACCCGCAGGTGCATCTGCAGGAGGACTACGAACACAAGTTGTGGGATCACATGTATATCATTTCGGGTTTTGACCTCGACGTGGACTCCCCGTACCCTGCACCGAAAGCCGAAGAGCTGGACACACCTCCGGCCAAGGTGCCGTACAAGGACAAGCCTGTCAGGATAGCCCATTACGGACGGAACATAGAAAACATCATAAACCTCATCGCCGAAAAGGAAGACGGGGAGATGAAAACCGCGATGATCCGTGCTATTGCGGTCTATATGCGGCAGCAGTATCTTATCTGGAACAAAGACAGCGTCACTGACGACACGATATTCGGAGACATCGTCAGACTTTCAGGCGGGAGAATCACGATTCCCGAGGGGCTGCATCTGAACCGGATTCCGTCCGACTATGTGTTCAACCGTCCTGGACAGAATTCCCAGAAGTCTAAAAATATGATGCGCCTGAAAAACAACAGGATGAAATCCAACAGAAAATAAGAATTTACCGGAATCCGGACATGCAGAAGAAAAAACAGGAGCGCAAGCCGGCAAGAAAACCGCGGAAGAGCCTTGCGGCATATTTTTCAGATCTCGACGACAATACCAGAAGGATTCTGAAAAAGGTGGCGGGACTCGTCGTATGCGCATTTGCGGTTTTTACATTCCTGGCCCTTTTTTCATATCTTTTTACCTGGAAGGCCGACTACAGCCTGCTTTCCGATCCTGATATGGTAAAGAAAAGCGTCGATGTGAGCAACTGGGCCGGCAAGCTCGGCTACCGGTGGGCGCTCTTCCTTTGTTCCGGATGTTTCGGCCTGGGCAGTTTCGCCTTTGTCTATATGTTCGGGGCCGTCTCCTGCCGTCTGCTTTTCGACAGGCCGGGACGCAGCAGCCTCCGTACCGTTTTCGTGTCATTGGCCGCAGCCTTTGTCTTTTCGCTCATCCTCGCTTTCTTTTCCGATATTTTCGGTTGCCGGACAGCATTCGGAGGCGGTCTCGGAGGGGACTGCGGCGAGGTCATCGTGTCCGGTATGGTAAATCTTACCGGGAGTATCGTGACCTTCATCATCCTGCTCATATTTCTGGTGCTTTGGCTCCTGTGTGTAAGCGGAAGGTTTTCTGCCTGGCTGTCCAGGCCGGCCAGGACAGCCGGAGCGGCATCCGGGGAAGAAACCTGTGGGACCGATATGCCCGAGGAACACCTGAATATGCCGGAGGACAGCATGGATATCCCTGCCGGCGGCGGGCATGAGGCTGTTCCGGTCCAGCAGGAGGATGAATATGAAGAGGCCGGCACCGCTGAAGTCCGTCCGGAGTCTGTTCCGGAGCCGGCGTATGTACGGCCGTCGGCTCCGCCTGCAATACATCAGTCCCCGGCCGGGATCCGCCAGAAACCTGCCGGAGTCACTGGGCCTGAAGAGCCCGGGCTTGAAGTGGTGAAAGGAGACGACTTTTCGGCAAAGGTCACCCGGGAACTGCCGAGGATAGATGTGCGGGAAGAGCTGGAAAAATTCGAATTCCCGCCTCTCGACCTGCTCGACGACTATGCTTCGGGCCGTCACGAGGTGGCATCGGAGGAACTGGAGAGAAACAACAACAAGATCCGCGCGACACTCCTCAGCTACAAGATCCAGGTGGAGAGGGTCACTGCCTGCGTCGGCCCGACCGTCACCCTGTACAAGGTCGTACCAGCCCCGGGAGTGAAGATCTCGGCCATCAAGAGCCTTGAACAGGACATAGCCATGTCACTGAATGCCAAGGGAGTGCGTGTCGTGCCCCTTTCGGATTCCGTCGGCATAGAAGTGGCGAACGACAGGGCATCCATAGTGCCTCTGAAGTCCATGCTGAACGATTCCGCGTTCAGGCAGGGCAAGGCCGAGCTGCCGGTCGCCATAGGATATACCATTACGCAGAAAGTAAAGGTCTTCGACCTTGCCGACACGCCGCATCTTCTCGTCGCAGGAGCCACGAAACAGGGCAAGTCGGTGGGACTGAACGTGATAGTCACATCCTTGCTTTATGCCAAGCATCCTTCCGAATTGAAATTCGTCTTCATCGACCCGAAGATGGTCGAGTTCACCCCGTATGCACGTCTCCTGAAGCACTATCTTGCCGTGCTGCCTGATGCGGCGGACGACAAGGAGGAGGCAGAAAAGGCCATAGTCAAGAATCCGGAACAGGCCGAGCAGATCCTCCGCTCCCTGTGCATCGAGATGGACAGCAGGTATCTCCTGTTCAGCAAGGCCATGGTGAACGATGTGAAGCTGTACAACGAGAAATACCGCGACAGGCATCTGCTTCCTACCGACGGCCACCGTTTCATGCCTTATATCGTGGTGGTCATAGACGAGTATGCGGATCTTATCATGACCAGCGGAATGGGAGGGAATTCGAAGAATACCGCCAAGAGCATCACTACTTCCATAATCCGCCTTGCCCAGAAAGGACGTGCGGCCGGTATTCATGTGATCATCGCCACCCAGAGGCCGTCGGTCGATGTCATTACCGGTCTCATCAAGACCAATTTCCCTACGAGGATAGCGTTCCGGGTGTCTACGAGGGTCGATTCTTCCACTATCATAGATTCTCCGGGAGCAGACAGGCTCATCGGAAAGGGCGATATGCTGTACTATTCTGGCATCGAATGCGAACGTGTCCAGTGCGCCCTGATAAGTATGAAGGAAATCAATGCCGTGACCAAGTTCATCGGAGACCAGACCGGATACAGGAAGTGCTACAACACGCCTTATTATCTGCCTCCGGTAAACAATGCGGAAGACGGTCCTGGAGGAGGTATGATAGACATGCAGAATCTCGACGATATGTTCGAAGAAGCCGCCAGACTGGTGGTGACAACGCAGAAGGGCTCTACTTCCGATCTCCAGAGGCGTCTTGGACTCGGCTATGCGCGTGCGGGCAAGATTATGGATCAGCTTGAGGCTGCCGGAATCGTCGGCCCTCAGGAAGGGTCGAAACCGCGGCAGGTCCTTGTCCAGGACCTGATGGGTCTGGAGCCGATACTGAAAGCTTTTATGGGGTAATATGCCGGTTTTAAGCAATATAATTTCAAATCTTTGGATGTGCCTTGCCGGTACGCTTCCCTTATGTGCCGGTGTCGGACAGGTCCCGTCCGGAAATGAGGCTGTACTGGAGCGGTTCATAGGGGCGGTGAACAGTTCCGTGTCGGTATTCGGCTATGAATATGTGATCGATGACGGCAGGACGGAAATAACGGGCGGCGGTTCGGTGCGGATGCAGGGAGAATCCTGTTTTCTTGAAGGCAACGGACTGGAGGTGTATTGTGACGGGACTGCTCGCTGGACAGTCGACAGGACGGCGAAGGAGGTCATAATAGAGGCGTATGATCCTGAAAATACGGATTACGCTGCAAATCCGGCGCTCCTACTCCGCCATTTCGGTGAGCTTTTTTCCGTCTCGTCTTCCGACATTCTGCCTTCCGGAGACATTCATTTCACCTTGAAACCTGCCGCTGCTTCCGGTGCAGGTCTTTCGGCTCCCTCCGACATCGTATCTTTGGAAATCACCCTTTCCTCCGATGCCGAGCATCTTTCCGCCGCCTCATTCAAGACAAAAGACGGCTCGACGGCCGCCTTTACCATATCTTCTTTCTCGTTTTATCCGATTTCGGACCCTTTCAGTTCATTCAGCTTTTCTTTCGACACCGCCTCTCTTACTCCCGACTATATCGTGACGGATTTAAGATAACCGGCTACCATTTGCCTGAGGCTCCGCCGCCCCCGAAATCACCTCCGCCGAATCCACCGAATCCGCCTCCTCCGAATCCTCCTCTGTCACTGTCGGAATTTCCGCCCGAATGGTTTCCGCTGAGCAGGCTGCCGATAATTATCCCCTTCATAATGTCCTTGCTCCTGCTGTCTGAATCTCCTCCGCCGCTGTTGCCTCCGCCTCCGCCCCTGCGGTGTCTGCCGCCGAATGCCATCGACATTATGATAATGAAGACGATGAAAGCGAAGAGGGCGGCAAGCCCGTCAGAGGAAGATCCGTCCTCCGAGGGGTCCGAAATTTCACCTGAGGCCAGTTTCATCAGCACGGTGCAGGCATCATTTATTCCGAGGTAGTAGTTGCCCTGCCTGAATGCCGGAATCATCTCGTTCTCTATGATCCTTTTTGCATAGCTGTCTGGGATGGCCCCTTCCAATCCGTAGCCCACGCTGATATTGACCTCTCCGCTGCTTTCTGCGGTTTTAGGCTTTACCAGCACTACGATGCCGTTGTCATGCCTGTCCGAGCCGACTTTCCATCGCATACCGATTTCAGTGCCGTATTCGGCAGGGGAGTAGCCTTCCAAATCATTGACGGTCACCACTGTGATCTGATTCGAAGTACTGTCGTCAAATGCCGTGAGCCGCTGTTCCAGGGACAGTCTTTCGCTGATGTTCAGAATCCCGGCAAAGTCGTTTACGAGTCTCGGGGGATAAGGCTTGTCGGGGATGGCGAAAACCGCAGCCGGAATGCAAACGGATGCAACTGCTGCGGTCAGGTATCTTAGTATTCCGTGCATATCTGTAGGCGGAAAAGTGTCTGCGAAAAATTTAGAACTCTACTTTCGGTGCTTCTGCAGCGGCGCTGTCTGCCTCGAAATATCCTTTCTGTCCGAAGCCGAACATCGAGGCGATGATGTTTTTAGGGAAACGGCGCACCATCGTGTTGTATGCCCTGGCCGCCTCGTTGTATTTGCGCCTTTCCGTGGCTATCCTGTTTTCCGTCCCGGCCAGTTCAGCCTGGAGTTCCATGAAATTCTGATTCGCCTTCAGATCCGGATAGTTCTCGGAAATGGCTAAAAGTCTCCCGAGTGCTGCACCGATTTCGCCCTGGGCCTCCTGAAAGGCTGCGATGCTTTCTTCCGTGAGACTGCCCGGGTCTACCGTTATCTGCGTCGCCTTTGACCGTGCGGCGACTACGCTTTCGAGCGTCTCCTGCTCATGTTCTGCATAGCCCTTGACTGTCGCCACGAGGTTCGGGATCAGGTCGAGTCTTCTCTGATAGACATTTTCCACCTGTGACCATGCTGATTTTACGTTTTCTTCTCCGGAAACAAGCCCGTTGTATCCCGAAACAGCCCAAAGTACCATTATTGCCAGTACGGCAACTATGACTATAAGTGCCTTTTTCATCTTTTCCTGATTTTTTTGTGATATGTTATCCTTTTGTTGCCGTCAGACAATTTATATTATTCTTTTGTTGCCGTCCGGCAAATTATTGTACGGCCCTGACGCAGCGTACCGATGCCCCGAAAGAGTCCTTGTCGTCCATAGAGGCATAATCGATGTTCAGGCAGTTTTCCATGATGTCGATATACCTGTAATATGCCTTGTCATCCGTTCCGCCACCGGCAGCCCCGTCAGGCCCGACCCAGAGCGCCGCATATCCGAATACGGAGTCGAAAGAACCTATACGCACTGTCCGGCTCTCTCCTGTCTCCGTGTCGTAGTCAGTCGTTTCATAGATATTCGCGAACCCGCAGGAAAGCACGTTGAGCCCCGTTTCTCCTGTAAGCCCGGTGCCGTCACCGTCTCCCGCCAAGTCGTCTTCATTGTTCATCCAGGTCTCATAGTCCCACATCGGGCTGTTCTCGGAAATGAAGTCGGCGTCCACCATCATCATTCCTGCGATGCCCTCGAACGGTCTGTTGATGTCCTCCTCCGTGAACCTGTCTCCGGACAGCGTATTGGCCAGATCCAGCCAGGCGTCCGCATCAGCGACCTTCCACCCCTGCGGACAGACATCGTTCCCGCTGATTTCGTTCAAGGTGTAGTAGCGTCCGAAAACGGTCGACATCGCTTCGCAGTTGTAGAACGGGATTCCCAATTTGTCTGCGGGGCCACCGTTGCCGGAAAGATCCGTCCCGTCGTAGGAAAGGTTCTCCGCGAACCATTCATAGCCGCCTATTTTTACTGTTTTGTATTTTCTGGAATCCCTTTCGTCGGTAACAGAACCGGACTTGTATTTCCCGGAGTCATGTCCGGTGTCGAGCCCGAGCAGGGTATTGTCTATGTTTACGGTATCTACTACTATTACCGCCTTTGAAGAGGATGTCGAATAATATCCCGATGCGAAAGCCGTGCAGGAGACCGTGTATGAACCCACTTCTGACGGGAAAGTGTATGTAGTGTCTCCCGTTACGGAAAGGTCGTCGCCCTGCAGCCTTGTCGTGTCGGCCTTGTCTTTCCAGGAAGCGGACCAGTAAATGCCGACTCCGCCGCCATCCGGATGGTACACTCCGGACGGGGTCAGGGTCATTTTCTTGCCCAGTTCCACATACGCCTCCATGTCGAATTTCATCGACCCCCCGAGAGAAGGCAGGGTAGTGGTATCGTCATCGTCTTTTTTACAGGAAACTATGGCGGCTGCTACAGCCAATGTCACGAGTCCTGTCTTTATGCCTTTATATGTCTTCATTTTCCAAATACTTGCCGGCTTTTCCTCCTGCCGTATCCCGGTTTCCTTAGTTATTTCCGGCAGGCCCAATATCCTGCAAATATAATGATTTTTTC
>CASFLY010000017.1 GCA_949295645.1 uncultured Bacteroidales bacterium
GAGATGCGACCGACTATGTGCTTAAGGTCCGCCCTGATGGTGTCCCTGCAGGTACTTACGACCTTGCCGTGGCCATCGTCGACATTTCCCGTGAGGCTCTGAATCCTGCCATCGAACTTTCCCTGGAATCCGACATCATTACTTCCGACGGCTGGGCTAAGGTTTCGGAAGTGACGGTGGAATGATGAAACGACGGTGAATGATGAACGGCAGAATGATTCTGAACCGGCTTTTGAAATAACTCTAACTGTTATAATATGCGAACAAATCTAACCATGCATTTTGCGGGAATCGTTTCCGCATTCTTCGCAGCGGTGCTTTCGGCTTCCGTCTCTTTCGATGCGGTAGCCGCTCCGATCACGGGGGGGGGGTGCTTCATACGCCTCCGAAGCACAGAATGACGGTTTCACTCTGACAGGGACCGTCACCGATGACCAGGGTGTGCCTCTCATCGGGGCATCAGTCCTGATCAAGGGAACGACTACAGGCTCCATAACTGACATTGACGGGAATTTCTCTCTTGAAATATCCTCTCCCGGAGTCACAGTTGAAGTATCATACATCGGTTTCCTTTCCCAGGATTTCGTAATCACTGACCAGAGCCGGCTCGACGTCGCTCTAAAGCCGGACAGCAAACTTCTCGACGAGGTGGTGGTCATCGGTTACGGCACGGTCAAAAGAAAAGATCTCACAGGCTCTGTCGCCTCTGTCAGGGGTGACGACATCGCAGCCAAAAAGACCACAACCCTTTCCACAGCCCTTCAGGGAACCCTTTCAGGTGTGCTCGTGCAGCGCAGCAGCAGTGCTCCTGGTGCATCGGCCAGCAGCATCCGCGTGCGTGGCGTGACCACTATGGGTACTTCCGACCCTCTCATCATCGTGGACGGGGTGCAGACTGATGACATAGACTACGTGAACTCAAACGATGTCGAGAGCATCACGGTCCTGAAGGATGCGGCAGCCGCTTCCATCTACGGTTCCAAGGCTGCGGCCGGCGTCATCCTCATCACCACCAAGCGTGGTTCCAAAAGCGACCTCAGCATCACCTACAACGGAGAGTTCGGTCTGGAAATCCTGACCGAGCAGCCGCAGATGGTCGGACTGACCAGGTATTTGGAGATGTCGAACGAACTACTGTACAATGACAATGGCGGTTCAGGCTCTTTCTTCCCGACCTACTCGCAGGATCAGATAAAGAACTGGATGAACTACCATGCCACCGACCCGGACAACTATCCTGTGACAGATTGGACAGGCTTGATCCTCAACGACTGTGCTCCGAGAACCACCCATACGGTGAATGTGAACGGAGGCAATGATGTGGTCAGAACTTCCGTCTCCCTTTCATACGACCAGGTGGACGGCCTTTATGACGGCAGGACTTTCCAGAGATACATGCTGCGTGCTAACAACGACTTCACCATTATGAAGGATCTTCTTTATGCCACTGTGGATATCAACGTCCGCAGGGCAAAGAACAAGAGACCCATCTACGACCCGTTCGACGAGCTCAGGAAAATCCCTGCCATCTACGCGGCAGTATGGCAGAACGGTGGGATAGCGGAAGGAAAGCAGGGCGCCAACCCGTACGGCCTTTTGAAAGAAGGCGGTGACTACACCGCCTGGAGCACTCAGATCGGCGGTAAGGCGTCTTTGGAACTGCGCCCGGTAAAGGGACTCAGTATCCAGGCCATCATTTCTCCGTTCATAAACTACACCAAGGCAAAACAGTTCCGCCAGGCCGCCACGTATGTAAGCATGGCTGACCCTTCGGTGACCCAGGGCTACCTTTCGGGCGGCGGACAGACATACAATTCCACGGCCCTTTCCGAGACCAGAAACGACAACTATCATGTGACTTCGCAGGTCATAGCGACTTACATGAACACCTTCAAACAGAAGCACAACCTGAATGTCATGGCCGGTTTCGAGAACTACGTGATGAAAAGCGAGAATCTCTCTGCAGGCAGGGATTTCTATGATCTGACAGAGTACCCGTACCTGAACGTAGGTCCTGAAGGTTTCCAGACCAACTCGGGCAATGCCACGGAATACACGTCGAACTCTTTCTTTGCCCGTGTGATGTACGACTATGACGGCCGTTATCTGCTCCAGGCGAATGTCCGCGAAGACGCCTCCTCCAGGTTCGCCCGCGACTACCGCTGGGGTACCTTCCCATCATTTTCCGCCGGCTGGGTGCTCAGCCAGGAGCCGTGGATGCAGTCCACCAGGAACTGGCTTTCTTTCCTGAAACTGAGGGCTTCCTGGGGTATGCTTGGAAATGAGCGTATCGGAAGCGACTACTTCCCTTATATGGCATTGGTAAGTTTCAGCGATGCCCTGTTCTACGAGAACGGTGAAGTTTCCTCCCTCAAGACATCCATCATGAACCAGTTGGCCGTGGAGGACATCACTTGGGAGACCACCACTTCCACTGACCTTGGCGTCGACCTCGGTTTCTTCGACCAGAGGCTTCATGCCACCTTCGACTGGTATTGGAAAACGACCAAGGATATGCTGCTGGATGTCCAGATACCTTATATAATGGGTTTCGACATGCCTGCAACCAATGCCGGAACCATGTCTACCCACGGTTTCGACCTGGAACTCGGCTGGAACGACAGTGTGGGGGACTTCTCATATAACGTCTCTTTCAACCTCTCGGACTTCCTGTCTAAGATAGACGACATAAACGGCAGCGAATTTATCAACGGCAGCAAGATACAGAAAGCCGGTCTCTATTTCAACGAATGGTACGGCTATGTCTGCGACGGCATTTTCCAGACAGAGGAAGAACTCCAGGCTTCTCCGAGGCTGGCAGGTTCATTTGTCGGAGACCTGAAGTACCGCGACATCAGCGGTCCTGACGGCGTGCCTGACGGTCAGATAACTCCCGAGTATGACAGGGTGCCTCTCGGGAACTCCCTGCCACGCTTCCAGTACGGAGGCCAGTTCTCCTGCGCGTGGAAAGGCATAGACTTCTCTCTTGCCTTCCAGGGCATCGGCAAGCAGCTGTCCTATATGGCCCGCGAGATGGTGGAACCGTTCAGGGACAACTACGGCGGCTTTCCTGCCATCATCGAAGGAAAATACTGGAGCGTGTTCAACACCGCAGAACAGAATGCGGCAGCCAGATACCCAAGGCTGTCAGAGACCAGCAAGAGCATAAACTATGCAGTCTCCGACTTCTGGCTTTTCAACGGGGCGTATTTCCGTCTGAAAAACGTAACCCTCGGCTACACTTTCCCTGAAAAATGGATGTCAAAGGCTAAAATCAAGGATCTCCGGATCTATGCTTCAGCCAATGATCTTTTCTCCATAGACGGCTATCCTCAGGGTTGGGATCCGGAGATGGGCGTAACCTCTTATCCTATCACCACCTCAGTGCTTTTGGGACTTTCCATCAAATTCTAAAGACATCCTGTGTTTATGAAAAGAATATTTACATACATGGCAGTCGTCCTGCCGATGCTTCTTTCTTCGTGCATGTCCATGGACATCAAGCCTAACTCCCAGGGAAACAGCGAATCATGGTACAGTACGGAGGGAGAACTCGAGATGGCGGCCAACAGACTTTATACGATAGGCTACTGGAACAGTCCGTACGAGAGTATGGAACAGTGGACCGACAATTTCACATACCGTCAGGAAAACCGCCAGACCCCGGAAGGGGCTCCGCTCAACGGTGACCTGGACGGTCAGGACTACAATGTCTACCACATGTGGGAGCAGGACTACAAGCTCATCGCCCAGGCGAACCTGATCCTGAACAACAGCGGCAGGGCAAAGGCAAACGGCGTGAATGAGGATATTATAAACCAATACAGGGCAGAAGCATATTTCGCCCGTGCCTGCAAATATGCGGAACTGATCACCTTCTTCGGCGATGTGCCTTATGTGGACCGCTCTCTGACCATAGCCGAGGCCGAGGCCATGCAGAGAATGCCTAAATCGGAGCTGATTCCGCTGGTCTACAGCGATTTCGACCATGCCATCGATACCCTGCCTGTAAGATATGATGAAACATCGGCACAGCGTTTTACAAAAGGAGCGGCATTGGCTATGAAAGCCCGTTTTGCCCTGTATATGGGCGATTGGGAGATGGCCGCAGAGTCTGCAAAAGCCTGTATGGATCTTGGCGTTTACTCACTCGAACCGGACTACACGGACATCTTCCTCCAGGGAACAAAGCAGATTCCCGAGAAGATATTCATCATACCCCGTTCCATTACCTACGGCGTCATTCTGGACACCTGGTTCGTGAACAACGAACTGCCACGCAATGTGGGTGGTTTCGGCTCTTCCACCCCGTCCTGGGACCTGCTTGCCTGCTACCTTTGTACAGACGGTCTTCCTGTAGACGAGTCTCCTCTTTTCGACCCTCACAATCCGTTCGAGAACCGCGACCCGAGATGCGCGAAGACCATAGTGGAGTTCGGCTCGGCGCACTGCGGCTATCTGTATGAACCTTACAGCCCGACGGCCCACAGGTCGAATGGTACGGCAGGTTCCGAAAACCGCAACCTGGACTGCCGTTTCAGCGACATTGTCACCGCCCAGCTCTATGCTTCCCACAACGGTCTTCTCTGGAAAAAAGGCGTGGACGACTCCTGGCTTAATGAGGAAGGCCAGAACAGCGGCAATGTCGAGTCGGATTTCATCATAATGCGCTATGCGGATGTCCTCCTGATGTATGCAGAAGCCATGATAGAACTGAATCAGATGACCCAGGACATCCTCGACAGAACGATAAACGCAGTCAGAGCCAGGGCTTACGGGGTTTCGGCCTCCAGTTCGGAATATCCTAAGGTTACCCTTTCTTCGCAGGAGACCATGCGTCAGGCCCTCAGGTTGGAAAGACGTGTGGAGCTTGCCAAGGAAAATCTCAGATACATAGACGTCATCAGGTGGGGTATCTACCGAACTGCCTTCACAGGCTATAACTACATTCTCCCCGAGATGAGAACCCTTGAGGCCAATGTCAACTCCGGCAAATGGTTCTGGGGAGACATCAGGCCGGATATCGATGAAAACGGCCTGGCTGATTTCGAGCCGCTTGTGTCTGCCGGTCTGGCGCAGCACGGGGCGCAGAGGAAGTTCACCGACCATCAGGTACTTTTCCCTATTCCTACATACGAAAGGACGCTGATGCCTAATCTTTCGCAGAATCCGGGTTACTCCGGAACAGCAGGAGAATAAGCTTCAGTCCATAAATGATAAAATTTCCAAGTGATGAAAAGTTCGATAATATCCAAGATAGTCTCTGCAGCCTCGGCCTCTATAGGGCTCGTGTTGCTGTCGGGCTGTGCTGACGAGATAGATAACGCATACACGAGGTTCCCTTCCGTGATAGAGATCTCAGCCTCGGCTCCGGAAGTTATCCTGAACGACGACACGCCTGACGAGGTGGCTTTAACCCTCTACTGTTCTTCCGGTCCGGACTATGGCGGGAACTATGACCCGTACTACATACTTACGGGTACGCCTGATTTCAGTTCCGGAGACAAGACAGAAAGCACGACGGGCGGAGAAGTCAAGACCGTGTATGAATACCTTTATTATGAAGATTCGTATGTCAGGGAATACACCCATGCCGAACTCCAGAAGATGATGACCGAGGATTTCAGCTATCTGACCAGCACCTGGGGCGCTGTGGACTTCACCCTCGAAATGGACACCAGGAAACTGACTGACGGCGCTCCTGAAGTGCTTCCGGACGAGAACCATGTGACCGTAAGGATAAAGACTTCAGGAGCCAGACAGTTTGCCGCGGACAGGGTCTTTATAGCAGGAACGGCCATCGGAGATACTCAGGTGGAACTCGCTGCCAGTTCTTCCGATCCTGATCTCTATGTTTATAACGGGGAACTTGCGGCAGGCTCGTTCAATTTTCCTGTCATTAACGGTGATGAGAACAATTTCTTCGTTCCGGCCTCAGGAACGGATGAAACCCTTGCAAACAGGGCCACATCCACTGCCACTGCAGTCGCCGATGACGAGGAGCGGTTCTCATGGAACATAGAGCAGACAGGCTCATACCGCATCACGTTAGACATGGAGACAGCCGAAGTCTCCCTCAAGGCCTCTGCTGAAGTGATTGAGAATGTGGATCGTGTAGTGCTCTTCGGCACTGTCCTGCCTGAGGGTGAGGCGGAGTTTGCCAGGACGCTGGAAGATCCTGCAAAATATGCCTGGTACGGGCATTTGGATCCGGGATTCTTCAATCTGCCTGTAGAGTACAGGGACATCAGATCCGTAGTGATGGTTCCTGAAAATGCCCAGGAGCACGGCTTTACTGACGGTGTGGAGGGGCGTCTAACCACAGTGGCTGCTTCGGCAGTGAACGGCAGGTACTGGAGCATTGAAGATGCAGGGTACTACAGGATAGTCGTAGACACTGAATCTCCTTCGGTGACAATTTACTCCGAAGCCACGGACGTGAAGCCTAAGACAGTCATATTCAAGAGGACAGAAGGCGGTGTAATAGATCCGTTTACCTGCGAGGTGGAGCAGCTTTACATTTTGGGCGATGCCAAGTATTATGAAGGAAGCAGGCCTGCGGGTGAACCGTATGTGCTGCACCGCAGTATTGCGAACCCGAGGCTCTTCGTCTACAGCGGAGAAGAACTGCAGGCTGACCGCATCAAGTTCAGCGTCACGGATCACTGGAACAATGAGTATGCCTATGGTTCTGGAGATGTGAGTGGCAACCTCTCTGTGGAGATAGGCCGGAAAGTGGAAGGTCTATACGGTGGCCAGGGTGAAAACAGGAATGCCCGGTTCTCCATGCCTGCCGGGGTGAACTACATAGAGGTTTACATCGGTGACGAGAGCACGGACGAAAATGAACATGCACTTGGCAAATGCTGGCAGTTCAAAGGCTCGTATGTCATCTTCGACAAGAGATAGTTCCGTCACCCCGTATCGGGGATAAGGAAACAGTAATGATGAAGATATAAAAAAACAAATGATGAAAATATACAGACAGATAATTCTTACGGTTGCCGCCATCCTTGGGGTTTCCTGCTCCAAGGACGGCGCTGACGACAGCCTGTCCGCCTCCAGACCCACGGCTCCGGAGGGTACGACGGCAGCCATTGTCACTCCTGATGACGAAAGGATCCTGCTGAAGAACCCTCTGTCGGGCTGGGTGCTCTACAGCGGCATCGGTTCAGGCCTTGCCGACAATTTCTGGGATATCTACGACAATATGGATTGTCCTGACGCCCCCGGAGGAAAAGTAAAGCTGAGCGACTACTCCAATGTGCTTTACATCAAGGCCGACTGGTCTGCCATCAATCCTGCGGACAATGTCTACATCTGGACAGAAGAAGGTTATGAATGGGCTGTGCAGCATTTGGACGAAGAAAAACAGCCGTTCGCCCGGAATCTGAAATACCTTATGGACGGAGCCAAAGAGAGAGGGATGAAGATAGCGTTCACCATCAATACGAACAGTGAGGACGATGCCCAGAGTTCCACACCTAAGTTCGTGGAAGATGCCGGAGCAAAAGGCTATTATACCGGCGCCTCTGTCTTTTCCGGATATCCGGACGATCCGATATTCCAGCAGTATTATGAGAAATTCGTAAAGGCTTTCGCAGCGAGATTCAACAATCCAGACGAAGTCGAATTCATAAGCGGTCTCGGTCTCGGAAAATGGGGAGAGTGCCATTCGTTCCGTTACTCGACGGAGAACACTCTCGGCAAAGGAGACGAGTCCCCGAGATGGGCGGTCTATGACTGGGTCACCTCCCTCTATGCAGACAATTTCACCCGCGTCCCTGTGGTGACCAACTATCATAAGATGGTAGGACGCACTGTGGAATCAGGCACGGCCGACCAGATGTCCCAGGATTTGCTCGACCTGGCTATATCCAAGGGTTTCGCTATGCGTCACGACGCTTTCGGAATGAAGAGCTGGTACGGCACGTGGGAGAAGTCGTTCATCAGAGGCAGGAGGTACAAGGTGCCTGTCATCGGTGAAGGCGGCTGGGTCCAGAGCTCCCATGAAGGTTCCTGGCAGGGAGACTATGCTACTGTCCGTGAACTCCGCGAGGGCGAATACACCGATATGCAGGGGGCTTGCGTGAATATGATGGACCTGCGATACAGCAGCGACATGATGACTTCCGAAACCTGGTCCTGGTTCAACGATGCCTATGACCTTGTGCTTAAATTCCTGCGCGAAGGAGTCTACAGGCTGAATCCTTATGTGGTCTATCTTCCGGAAACCGCCGCTGCAGGAAGCTCCGCACTTGTCCAGTCCCGCTGGGAGAACAGGGGCACGGCCTATTTCCCTGCAAATCTGAAACAGTGGGAAGGCAAGTACAAGATGGCATACGCGCTTTTGGACAGCGGGACCGATGAGCCTCTTCATGTATTCGTGGATGACAAGGCGGCCTTGGAGACGGTGACAAATGTCGCCAGGATATTCGACACCGAGATCGAGCTTACGGATGTGCAGCCGGGAACTTACACCTGGGCCATAGGCATAGTCAATACCCAGAAGACAGACGATAACGGGAATCCGGTTCCTTCAGTGGAGATGTCTGTGCCCGAAGACGACCTGACGGATGAGGGCTGGCTGCGTCTAGCAGATATCGAGATACAGTAAAACCAATAACAATACAATATGAAGAACATAAACACAACCATTCATTATGAAGCTCCCGAACTGTCCGTTCAGGACATCTGCTTGGAAAGCGGTTTTGCAGCAAGTTCGCAGGAGTGGGAACTTTTACCGCCGGATTTCGGTGACGGAGGATCATTTTAAAATTATCAAGCCATGAAGAAGATATTTTATTTGGCGGCTGCTGCCGCACTTGTTTTTACATTCGGCTGTTCGGAGGAACAGCTTGACACCACCAAACCTGGTCAGGGAGAAGGTACGGAGGGGCCGGCCCCTGCAGGAGGATTTTCCATCATAGTGACTGCATCCCCGCAGACTGCAGAAGGCCAGCCGGCAACATCCGATCCGGCAGCGGCTCTCGGGACGAAAACGGTCTTCGATGAAGGCTCTGTCTCCTGGGAACAGGATGACCAACTGGCAGTCTATATCAGCGGAGGCGAAACTGCCGGCCTTTACAGATTCACCAAGGCAGAGGGCGAGAACACTTTCTCTACCACAGAATTTACACCGGCGGATGGCGTAGAGTACACATATTCCGTCATCTATCCTTACACTGACGCTGTGGATGCCGTTTCCGCCACTGTTTCTATCGAGTCAGGGGACTACAACCAGAGCAATGCCGACGGCAACATCGACACCCCTATGTGGGGCAATGCGACAGCTACCGGTTCCGCAACGCCTGAAATATCCCTTAAACACCTTGCCACAGTCGTAAGGGTGGACTTCGATAACCAGGCCGGCTCGCCGATCCCTGTGCAGACAGTTTCCATTATAGCCGATGAAGCATCTGTCGCGCTTTCAGGTACATTTACCGTGAATCTCGCAGACGGTACCCTGACTCCTGCCGATGCTTTCAATTCAGCTTCCGTGGCGCCTTCGGCCATAGCTCCTGCAGGGCAGACAAGCAGCTATTATTTGGCATTTGCCCCGTTCTCCGGCGACTTTACCGTCAATGTGGCTACGGAGGGTGAGACTTACACTGAAGAAAAGACAAAAAACTTTGCGGCAGGCCTGTATTACAACACTCAGGTGACGGTCAGAGAACTCCCGGAGACGGTGACTTCCCTTACCCTGACAGGCACAGCCGATGGTTCTGAACCGATCTCCATCGCACAGACCCTTGAAAACGAGTCGCTTTTCGCCTGGAAAGGTACTCTTGCCGCAGGTACTTACGAGATTACCGTGAACGGTATTGCAGACGCTTACCTAACAGGCCCGTCTGAGGCGCTTGCAGTCGACGGAACCGAGATGGAGTACGGCATCAGCTGGGATTCCTACTCCTGGACCATCGAGAGCGAAGACACGTACCGCATTATCGTCGATGCTGAAGCCGGAAAGGTAAGGATTTATAATACGGCAAATGATCTGAGCGCGAGAACCGTAACTTTCAAAAGAACTCACGGAGATGCTAATGATAATTTCACAATGACTCCGGACTGTCTGTATATAATAGGTAAAAACGCATATTTTGGAGGCGAACAAGACAGTCAGCCTGTCGGAGGCGAATTTGTACTGAAGCAGAGTATTGCAAATCCGAGGATCTTCGTCTACAAAGGCAGCACGCTGAAAACAAACGAGGCCATCAAATTCCTTGTCGATGACAACTGGAACAATGAGTTCGCTTACGGAGCGGGAATTGACGGTACAAAAGATAAGAACACGTCGAAAACAGTGACTTTGGGCGAAAAGAACACTCCTATATCCGGAGACCAGGGCAACAGCCGGTACACGTACTTCATAATTCCGGAAGGCACGAACTATATCGAGCTTTATGTCGGGGCTGAAGAAACGGACAATACAGGTAATGCCCTGAATCAAAACTGGGTATATGACGGTTCTTACGCATTGTTCGACCACCGCTAACAGCGTGCTAAGTATTGTTCAGTCCCCGGTGGCCATACCCGGGGACTGAATTTTTCTCGCTGTGTATGTGCACAATTTATTTTGAATCTTCCCGGAATGATTTAATTTTGTATGTCACAAAATTATGAAGCCATGAAAAAAACACTGCTCCTCACCATTTTGATATGTGCGTTGCCTGCATTGCTCCGGGCATATCCGGCGACAGCCGGCGAGTCTTACAAAATCCTCATCGAAGCGGAAACTTTCGCGGAAAAGGGAGGCTGGGTTGTCGACCAGCAGTTTATGGACTTTATGGGATCACCTTATCTGCTCGCGCACGGTATGGGGGTTCCTGTCGTCGACGCTTCAGCCACTGTGGAGATTCCGGCGGCGGGCGAGTGGCAGGTCTATGTGCGCACCTACAACTGGACTTCGCCGTGGACCGATGCCGGGGGCCCTGGTAAATTCAGGATTAAGGTGGCCGGCAGGACGCTGAAAAACACGCTTGGCGCCACCGGAGACAGGTGGGAGTGGCAGTATGCCGGCCAGGTGCGCCTGAAAGCAGGGGAGACCTCCTTGTCATTGACGGATCTGACAGGGTTCGACGGGCGCTGCGATGCTGTCTGCCTGACTTATGGCGAAAAGCTCTCTGAAGCGGAGTTAGATGCTGCTCGGGCTGAAATTCAGGAGCGGCAGGAGGCTGAGGCCGAGACTCTTGACTACGATTTTGTCGTGGTCGGAGGCGGGGTGGCCGGAATGTGTGCGGCGGTGGCTGCCGCAAGGCTCGGCTGCAATGTGGCCCTTGTCAATGACCGCCCTGTGCTCGGAGGAAACAACAGTTCCGAGGTCCGTGTGCATCTCGGCGGCTATTCCGAGGTCGGCCCTAACGAAGGTTTGGGAAGGATGATCCGGGAGTTCGGACACTTGAAACGCGGGAATGCGCAGCCGGCGGCCAATTACGAGGACGGGAAAAAACAGTCGTTTATAGACGGTCAGGAGAACGTGACCCTGTTTGCGAACTGTCATGCATCCAAGGTGAAGACGGACGGTTCGAAGATAGAGGCGGTTCTCGTCAAAAACGTGGAGACGGGAGAATGCCATTGGCTGAAAGCCCCTCTTTTCTCCGACTGCACGGGTGACGGGACCATCGGCTATCTTGCAGGTGCCCACTGGACTATGGGACGCGAGGGTCGTGACGAGTTCGGCGAGTCCCTGGCTCCCGAAAAGGCCGATAGCTTGGTGATGGGGGCTTCCGTGCAGTGGTATTCAGTGAAAACCGGCCATAAGACGAAATTTCCGGAGTTTTCCTACGGCGTGGAGTTCGACGAGGACAACTGCGAAAAGGTGACGATGGGCGAGTGGACCTGGGAGACGGGAATGAACCGCAACCAGATCACCGAGGCGGAGCGTATCAGGGATTACGGGCTTCTTGTGGTGTATTCTAACTGGAGTTTCCTCAAAAACCATAAGAAAGACAATGCGAAATGGGCCGACCGCGAGCTCGGCTGGGTGGCCTATGTGTCCGGCAAGCGCGAGTCGAGACGTCTTCTCGGGGACTATATCCTGAAGCAGGACGACATCGACAAGAATGTGTTCCATGAGGATGCCTCTTTCACCACGACCTGGAGCATCGACCTGCATTTCCCGAATCCGGACAACACGAAGAAGTTCCCGGGGAACGAGTTCAAGACAGCGACCGTGCACAACTGGATCTATCCTTATGCCGTGCCTTACAGGTGCCTCTATTCCCGGAATATAGATAATCTTTTCATGGCGGGGAGGAACATCAGCCAGACCCATGTGGCTCTCGGCACCACCCGGGTGATGCGAACAACGGCGATGATGGGAGAGGTGGTCGGTATGGCCGCTTCCATCTGTCACCGGTACGGCTGTTCTCCGAGGGAAGTCTACCAGAGCCACCTTGACGAGCTGAAGCCTCTGATGAAGGAGGGCGTCGGCAAATACGAGGGGACTGCGGAATCCCAGCGGTTCAATCTTCCGAACGAGCTGCTGCCTGCTCCCAAGGCGTTTATGAATAAAGGTAAATAAAAGCTCTCCAAAACCGGAATGACTGTTCACCAATTGTCATTTCGACCGGAAGACGAAGTCTGGAGTGGAGAAATCTGTATATTAGAAATCAGTATTTTAGAAATCAGATCCCTCGGCTACGCTCGGGATGACATTGACGGGATGACATTGACGGGAATGGTCTGAGGTGGTTCTTTTGCGGATAGATAATGTAAATTGTGAGCACATATAAAAATGTTGAGAAACCTGTTATATCTATCGATATTTTTCCTTTTATCCTCTGTATCCTCGGGGCTTGCAGCCGCATCTTCAACAGACTGCTACAGCCGTCTTGAAGGGGATACCCTGACCATAGGCAACAGCCTTATGGAGAGGAAGTTCGTCTGGAACGGAGGAAACCTGATGACTTTCAGCATCACCGACAAGGCTGCCGGCAAGGTTCATCATTCGCGTAAACTTGCTCCGGATTTCGTGATGACATCCGTCTCCGGACCCGGTGAAAACGAGAGCTTCGAAGCCGAAAATGTGCCCCTGACTCCTGTCAGCCCTGCTTTCCACAGAGTAACTGTAAGTTTCAGTACCGGCAGTCTCGAAGTAAGGCGCACGTTCCGTATCTACTCCGGTTGCCCGGCCATAGCCTGTGACACGGAGTTAAGGGGCAGTCTTGCAGGGACTTTCGCCTCCGCTGTGGAGAACAACGCCGACAAGAAGAACATCGAGTTTTCGGCGGACATGGCATCCAAACCTGTTTCCGCTGTCATCGACCGCGTCAGCTTCGGGGGAAATCATTGGCATGCCCGAGCCGTGGAGTTTTGGGATGTTACCGACTGGAACAACAACCTTGTCACCACCCGCGACATCATATCCTACCGCAAGAATTCATATCGCGGGAATCTGCTTTTTGTACAAGACGGTATTGACGGCAGCGGCCTGTTCTTCCTCAAGGAAGCACCCTGCTCGAGCGTCCAGTTAGAGTATTCCGGAGCAGATTTTATCGCAGACTTCGGGAATTTCTCGGTGACCGGGCCCGGCATCAGCACCCGCGATATCGTGCCTGACAGGTGGACGGACATCTATTCCTGCGTCCTCGGCGTATGGACAGGAAGCGGTTTGGAGGCTTTGACAGCGCTTAGAAAATATCAGAAGAATGTGCGCAGGCACGTCCCGGAAAGGGATGAAATGATAATGATGAATACCTGGGGCGACCGCAGTCAGGATTCGAAGGTGAATGAGGCTTTCTGCCTGGAAGAGATAGAAAAGGCCGCAAGGCTCGGAATCACCCATTTCCAGATCGATGACGGCTGGCAGGTGGGCAAGAGCCCGAACTCGGCTGTGGCGAAAGGTTCGTTCAAGAATATATGGGACAACCCCGACTACTGGAAGCCCGACCCTGAAAAATATCCCCGCGGACTGGCTCCTATAGTGGAAAGGGCTGCACAGCTCGGCATAGAAGTGGGGCTGTGGTTCAATCCGAGCATACAGAACGATTTCGAGGACTGGCGGAAAGACGCCGACGCCCTGATAGCCTTGTATGAGGAATACGGAATCAGGGTCTTCAAGATCGACGGTCTGAACATCCCGAACAAGAAAGCCGAGCTGAATCTCCGCCGCTTTTTCGATGCGGTTTCCGAGGCTACGGACTATCAGGCGGTTTTCAACCTCGATGTGACTGCCGGAAGGAGGGGAGGCTACCATTACTTCAACGAGTACGGCAACATCTTCCTTGAAAACAGATACACCGACTGGGGAAACTACTATCCTTACCACACGTTGAGGAATCTGTGGATGCTCTCCAGATACGTGCCTGCCGAAAAGTTTCAGATAGAGTTTCTTAATCTCTGGAGAAATGCCGGAAAATACCCTGCAGGCGACCCGTTCGCCCCCGGGAACTATTCTTTCGGCTACCTTTTCGCCATCTCGATGGCCGGCCAGCCGTTGGCCTGGATGGAAGCCTCGAACCTGCCGGAGGAGGCCTACGCTCTTTCGTCGCTGATTTCAGACTACAGGAAGGTACAGAACAGTTTTCATGAGGGAGTGATTCTTCCGATAGGGGAGGAGCCTTCCGGCAGGTCCTGGACCGGCTTTCAGTCCATAGTCTCCGACAGAGAGGGTTATATGCTGGTTTTCAGGGAGCTGAATGATGACGGTTCGGCTACGGTACGTACCTGGCTTCCTGAAAACTCCAGGGTGAGATTCACGCCTGTCCTCGGAAATGGCAGGGGGTTCAAGGCCGTTGCCGGAGAGGACGGCAGCATCCGTTTTTCATTGTCCGACCAGAACTCTTTTGCCCTTTATCATTATGTCGTAAAGCATTAGAAGTCATCCCGGCAGTCATCCCGGCAGTCATCCCGGCAGTCATCCCGGAAGTCATCCCGGCAGTCATCCCGGCAGTCATCCCGGCAATGTCATCCCGGCAATGTCATCCCGAGCGTAGCCGAGGGATCTGCCCCATAAAAACATTGTGAAATTTAATATTTACAGACACAAAATGAACAAACCGTTCTTTTCTCTCATTCTTTTGTCCATATTGGCCGCATTGACCCCTGCCACAGCTTCGTCGCCTTTTATGACGAATGTCTACGGCCGTGACTACCGGCTTCTTAACGGAAAATGGAATGTCATCGTCGACCTTTACGACCAGGGCGAAAAAATGGAAATATACAAAAACAGGACGCCGCAGAGCAACGAAGAATTTTATGAATATTCCTTCGAGGGCGGTCTGCGTCTCAATGTCCCCGGCGACTGGAATTCCCAGGCCCCGGAATTGAAATACTATGAAGGGACTGTCTGGTACGCGCGTCATTTCGAAGCCGACCCGCAGCCGGGGCAGCGCCAGTTCCTTTATTTCGGGGCCGTGAGCTACCGTTGCAAGGTCTGGCTGAACGGCGAATTGATTGCGGAACACGAGGGAGGGTTTACCCCGTTCGAGGCGGAACTTACAGGCAAACTGCGGAAAGGAGACAATTTCATAGCCGTATCGGTGAACAACCGCCGTACTCCCGATGCCATTCCCGCCCTTGCTTTCGACTGGTGGAACTATGGCGGGATCACCAGGGACGTGATGATAGTGACCGTTCCCCGGCAGTATGTGCGCGACTATTTCGTGAGACTTGCCGGCAAGTCGGCGAAAGCGGTGCAGGTGTCGGTGGCTTTGGCTATGCCGGAGGAGACCGATGTCACTGTGGAGATTCCGGAACTGAAGGTCTCCGGAACTGTCCGGACGGATGCGCAGGGCAGGGCGGAACTGACCTTGAAAACCCCGGGACTGGAACTGTGGCAGCCCGAGGCGGCAAAACTCTATGCCGTGACCCTTTCCGCAGGAGAGGACTGCATTACGGAAGAAATCGGTTTCCGGTATGTGGATACTGACGGCACGAAGATCCTCGTGAACGGAGTCCAGACCTTTATGCGCAGCGTTTCTTTCCATGAGGAGATTCCTCAGAGAAAGGGCCGCGCCTTTTCGCAGTCCGATGCACAGATGCTTCTTTCCGAGGCTGAGGCGTTGGGCGTCAATATGATACGTCTGGCCCACTATCCTCAGAACGAATACACGGTGCGCCTTGCCGAGAAGAAGGGGCTGATCCTCTGGCAGGAGATCCCGATATGGCAGGGCATCGATTTCGAGGATGAAGGCACTTTGTCCAAGGCACGCAGGATGCTCTCGGAGATGATCCACAGGGACAAGAACCGCTGTTCGGTCTGCTTTTGGGGAGTGGCGAACGAGACCAAGCCTTCCGAAGCGAGGAACGCTTTCCTGATGTCGCTCCTGGACACTGGCAGGGCCATCGACACGTCGCGCCTGTATGTGGCTGCTTTCGACTTGGTGTATTTCAACGATAAGACCCGGCATTTCGAGATGGATGATCCGTTTACGGAAAATCTGGATGTCGTGGCCGTGAACAAATATATGGGCTGGTACCATCCGTGGCCGGTTCCTCCGACCGAAGCGGTGTGGGATGTCGTGCCTGACAAGCCTTTGATTATCTCGGAGTTCGGAGGCGAGGCCCTGTATGGCCAGCACGGCGACAGGAATGTGACGAGTTCCTGGAGCGAGGAGTACCAGGCCCGCCTTTATGAGGACAATCTCGAGATGTTCCGCCACATCCCTAATCTTGCCGGGGTGTCTCCGTGGATTCTTTTCGATTTCCGTTCCCCTTACCGTTTTCATCCGACCAATCAGGAAGACTGGAACCGCAAGGGGCTGGTTTCGGATCAGGGCTACCGCAAGAAGGCCTGGTACCTAATGCATGACTATTATTCAACGATAAAAAACAAATAACATCCCCTCCCACTGTTATCGCACAGTGTCATGTCGAGCGAAGTCGGGACATCTGCTCTTAATAATATGCTATCATATCGACAGATCTCTCGACTCCGCCTGCGGCTCCGCTCGAGATGACACTGAAGACCGACGTTCGAGATGACACTGAAGACCGGCGCTCGAGATGACAAGGAGGAAAAATGAAACAGAAAATATGAAAAAGACACCTTTTATATTAATGATACTCTTCGCACTGGCTTTCAATATGGTGACAGCCTGTGCCGACCCTGTTGCTGACGAACCCATTCAGGACACCGGACAGACGGACGATGACGGGGAAAAACCCGGTGAAGACGAGACGGAACCTAAACCCAAACCAGTCCCCGGGACAGAAGATGACGGCATCGTGAAAATCTTAGCCATCGGAAAC
Organism: uncultured Bacteroidales bacterium; assembly: GCA_949295645.1. Classification (GTDB taxonomy): domain Bacteria; phylum Bacteroidota; class Bacteroidia; order Bacteroidales; family UBA932; genus Cryptobacteroides. Next base: position 17,194 of record CASFLY010000017.1, read on the forward strand.
AGTTTCTCCCAGGATGCTGTCGAGCAGTACCTCTGGGAACTCTACGATGCAGCAGGAATCAAGGCCGTGATAGCCAACCTCTATATCGGAGGCTGCAGATTGGATACGCATTACAATAATGCGCAGAACAACAACGCCGCCTACGCGTACCGGAAAATCACCGACGGCTCGCCGAACAAGACGGAGCAGGGCAATTTCACGCTGCTGAAAGGTATCGAGGACGAGAACTGGGACTTTATCAGCCTCCAGCAGGCCAGCGGAAGTTCCGGGCAATACGAGACTTACACAACATATCTGCCAGGACTTATAGATTACGTGCAGGAGCATGCCACGAATCCGGAGATGAAGATAGCCTTCCATCAGACCTGGGCCTATGCCTCCACTTCCAATCATGATGAATTTCCTAAATACGACAGTGACCAGATGATCATGTACAACGCCATAATGGATGCAGTGCAGCAGGCTGTCAGGGACAATCCCGAAATAGAATTCGTTATCCCGTCAGGTACGGCCATCCAGAATGCGAGGAACACTTATATGGGAGACACTTTCAACAGAGACGGCTACCATCTGAACGTCTATTACGGGCGCTACACGGCTTCCTGCACCTGGTTCGAGACATTCACCGGGCAGAGTCCGGTAGGAATCGGCTATGTCCCTGACGGAGTGGACCCGTATCAGGCTGCCATCGCCCAGAACGCGGCGCATTTCGCCTGTCAGGACAAGTATGCCGTGAATCCGATGACAGATTTCCAGTCTCCGGAAATCACATCCGACGGGGACACTCCCATTTATGTCGATTTCGGTTCGAGCTCACCTTCCGACTGGAACAATGTGCCGGTATACAGGCTCGCAGAAGGGCAGACCATCTTCTTCAAGGACGCAAAAGGGGCCTATACTTCCGTAAAGATATCGGGGCTGGAGGGATTTACCGATGTCTATGACGCCAGGGGAGGCGAGCCTGACGATATGGATTTCGAGGCAGGGGACATTACCTGGCCGCGCAATGTCTGGGTAGACGGGATTATGGTCTCCAAGGAGAAAAACACGGGAGATGCCGGTCCTGCCACGATAACATTGTCCGGTCTCGACCCGGCACGCACATACACTTTCGACATTCTGTCCACCCGCTGGAATGGCAGTGAAAATGCCCGAAAGACAGAAGTGACCATAACCGGAGCCACGACATCGGAAACGCAGACCCTCAAGCAGGGTATCGGAAACGGAAACAATCAGGTGCTGAAGAACGATAACCACGCCCGTTTTACCATGACCCCGAACGCTTCCGGAGAAGTGGCCATTTCCATCCTCGGAGTGGACACCGGCTCGGCTGCCGACGGCCTCATCA
>CASFLY010000018.1 GCA_949295645.1 uncultured Bacteroidales bacterium
CCGGTGTCAGGAAGATTTCCGGACAGCATCTGGACAGTACGGAAGACATCAGCGTATGCCTGCTGACCGAAGACGAAGTCAGGCAGCTGCTTTCCTCAGACAAGATCCGCCAGGCGCTTATGGCTGCCCCTCTGCTGAAATATTTCCTGACCCGGGGCAGGCCTTCCGGATAATGTATGAGATATGAGAAAAGAGGGTAAGGCAAAATATCTGCCCACCCTCTTTTCTCATATCTTTTTTCCTGCAGCCGGCTATTTCTTGAAATAGCGGTTGTAAAGTCCCTGGAATCCGGCTCCGTGACGGGCTTCGTCCTTGCACATTTCGTGAACGGTGTCGTGGATGGCATCGAGGTTTTGGGCTTTGGCGAGTCTGGCGATGCGGAGCTTGTCTTCGCAGGCGCCTGCCTCAGCTTCCATCCTCTTCCTGACGTTGGTCTCGGTGTCCCATACCACTTCGCCGAGAAGCTCTGCGAAACGTGCGGCGTGGTCAGCCTCTTCGTAAGCATATCTCTTGAACGCCTCGGCGATTTCAGGATAGCCCTCCCTGTCTGCCTGACGGCTCATCGCGATGTACATACCCACCTCGGTGCATTCTCCTGCAAAATGGTCTTTCAGTCCCTGGAGAATCTCCGGATCAATGCCTTTCGCCACTCCGAGCCTGTGCTCGTCGGCCCAGGAAATCTCGCCTTCGCTCTCTGCGACTTCTACGAATTTGTCAGCCTTTGCGTGGCATACCGGGCATTCTGCCGGTGCACTTTCACCCTCGTGGATATAACCGCACACGAGGCATCTGAATTTCTTTTTCATAATCCTTGTCCTTTTGATAATTGTCCTGACTATAATATTTAATTTTGAATAATTCTAAATTATTTCCACTGCAAAGGTAGTGTTTTTTACCGTAAATCCAAGCAAAATCCAGGAAATCGTTCCGAAAATTCCGAATATGGATTCTATAATTTCCGAATGTGGATTTTATGAAGTATTTTCGGGAGAAATTTCAGAAGAAACGTTATGGTTCCTTTTTTGAGGCAGGTGGCCTCGCACTATTACTCTGCCGGAAATATCGAAAGCAAATGCTTTGTCTTTCCGAACAGGCGGTCTATGGCCTTTTTCCGGAAATATCTTTCGGAAGCCGTGGCCGAAGCGTCCGCTTCCGTCCGCGGAAATGCCGCGACGGGTGCTTCAGGCACCGATGGCGGTGCGGCAGTCCCGCTCGTCGTCCCGGAAACATATACCATAAACGATTTTTTCTCGAAACTCTACGGCAGTCCCGCGGCGGACAGGACGAGCCTGCTTCTCGACCTTTACGAATGTTACGCAGGGCTGAATCCCAAAGCTGAGACTCTGGACGAGTTCATATACTGGGGGGACGTGCTCCTCGCGGATTTCAATGATACGGACAAATACCTCGTGGATGCGTCCGGACTGTATACGAACATCTCGGATTTCAGGGAAATTCAGGATTCCTATTCCTATCTGACCGACAATCAGAGAGAGGCCATCCGGCATTTCGTCGGGCATTTCAGGGACGGGAACGGTGCCCTGACAGTCGACATCGGTTCCGACAGCCCGAATGTCAAGGAGCGATTCCTGCATATATGGAACATACTTTTCCCGCTTTACACCGCTTTCAGGGAACGGCTCTCGCGGCAGGGAAAGGCGTATGAGGGTATGGTGTACAGAAGCGTGGCGGAGATGTTCGGCAGCGGCGATGCGGCGGCCGTCCTGAAAGGCAGGTTCCCTTATGCGGAAGGCTTTGTGTTTACGGGGCTCAACGCCCTGAACGAATGTGAAAAGACCGTGCTCGGGAAAATGAGGAATGCAGGCCTTGCCGAGTTCTGCTGGGACTATTCCGGACCGCTTATCCGGGACAGGCACAACCGCTCCTCGTTTTTTATGGAAGAAAACATTCGGAATTTCCCGCAGGCATTCGTCCCGGACAGCGACGGCGTGGGGATACCGGAAATTTCCGTCATCAGCGTACCGTCTGCGGCGGGGCAGGTGAAGCAGTTGCCGGGGATATTCCGGAGCATAGCGGAAGAAAACTGCGGAGGGAACCTTTCCATGGTAGGAAGGCTTTCCGAAGAGTCCTGCCGGGCAGGGGCGGACTGCGCCGTGGTCCTGCCGGATGAAAATCTGCTGATGCCTGTCCTGAATACCGTTCCGCCGGAAATAGACGACATAAACGTCACGATGGGGTACCCTATGACTTCGAGCGACTTTTATGTGTTTATGTCGTTGGTCTGCGCCCTACAGCTCAATATAAGGAAAAAGGGAGACAAATGCTATTTCTGGCACAGGCAGGTATGGTCCCTTCTGTCGAACCCGGTGTTCGTCCGGGCAGCGGGGGAGTCCGGCATTGCAGCGGCAGCTGCCGTCAAGTCTTCCGCCGAACTGTACATTTCCGTTGAAGACCTCTCCTCGACGGATTATTTCTCACTGGTATTCAGACCCGTGATCCGGGACCGGAATATTGCGGACAGACGTGTCATAGAACGTTTTTCGTCTTATCTTCTGGAAGTGATAGAACGTACCGCAATGTCGATGGAAGGGCTCGAACTGGAGTTCGCCAAGGGCTGTCACGACTGTATCACCGCCCTGCGCAGGGTAGAGACCGACATCCTGCCGCAGACATACATCCACCTCCTGCAGCAGCTCCTGTCCGCGGTCTCTGTCCCGTTCAGGGGAGAGCCTCTGAAAGGCTTGCAGATAATGGGCCCTCTGGAAACCAGGGCGCTGGATTTCAACAATATCGTGATAATGTCGGCAAACGAGGGGGTGTTCCCGAGACGCAATGTGAGTTCCTCTTTCATCCCTCCGGAACTGCGCAGGGGATTCGGCCTGCCGACCTACGAATACCAGGATGCCGTCTGGGCCTACTATTTCTACAGGATGATCACCAGGGCTTCCCGCGTGTGGCTGCTCTGCGACTCCCGTACCGAAGGCATCAGGTCCGGGGAGGAAAGCCGCTACATCAAGCAGCTGCGCTACCATTTCAACCTCCCGCTGCACTCTTATACGGTAGCCCCGGCCCTGTCCTGCAAGTCGGAAGACAAGGAAATCCCGCGTACGGAAGAAGATGTCAGGGCTATCCGGAATATGACATTCTCCGCCACTTCGCTGCAGACCTATCTCTCCTGTCCGGTGAAGTTCTATTATCAGTATGTCAGGAAACTGCGTACGGAAGACGAGGTGGCCGAAAATCTCGACAACGGGATGTTCGGGAGGGTGTACCACGCCGTGATGCAGGCTTTGTATCTCGGGGACGAG
>CASFLY010000019.1 GCA_949295645.1 uncultured Bacteroidales bacterium
ATCCCGGGGAGCATACCGGAACTGGAAAACATGTCAGGGGAATATTATGCCGGCGCAGGGAAAATAGTGCTTGAAGCCAATTATAAAAACCCGTCGTTCGGGCCTGCACGGACAGCCTGTCTCGAAAAGGCGGGAGGAATCTATATCCCGGGCCGGAGATGGCTCCTGTATCAGGCCCTGACCGGATTCAGGATTTTTACCGGAGAAAATCCAGACTTTCAGCAAATGTGCAAGGTTATCTGAAAAATAATGCCTACCTTGCGAGGTTGTTCCGGACGAACGGTCGATGCGGCCGGCTGACAGTACGGGGATAAGGAATATGCTATGTCGTTGAACAAGGTGATGCTCATAGGCAATGTCGGGAAAGACCCGGAAGTAAGATACCTGGAGGGGAACGGGAAAGTATCCTCTTTCAGGCTTGCCACTACCGAAAAATACCGGGACAGGGACGGGAACCTGAGGGAAATCACCGAATGGCACAGCATCGTGACATGGAGGAATATGGCCGACCTGGTGGAAAAGTATGTGAAGAAAGGCACGCAGCTTTATGTGGAAGGCCGGCTGAGGACAAGATCCTGGAACGACAGGGCCGGGAATGCAAAGTCCGTAACGGAAATAATGGCAGACAGCATACAGCTTCTCGGAAGGGCTCCGGGACAGCAGACCGCCGACGGTACGGGAAACAAAGCCTCAGGTTCCGGAAGTGCGGACATTAAGGGTGCAGGGCTCCCAGGCAGGATGCCTGCAGAAGACAGGACGGGGACACAGCCTCCCGCCATACCGTCCTCCGGCACCGTCGATGACGACCTCCCGTTCTGACCGCAAGCGGTCCCACGATGAATTTTAACAACATAATAACAAACATAATAACGGTAATATCATGAAATTAGACGTTGTTCTCGGACTCCAGTGGGGAGACGAAGGCAAAGGAAAGATAGTCGATGTCCTGGCTGGGAACTATCCCATCGTAGCCAGGTTCCAGGGCGGGCCGAACGCCGGACATTCGCTCCATTTCGAAGGCAAAAGCTTTGTACTCAGATCCATACCTTCCGGCATTTTCAGGAAGGACGCTGTCAACATTGTCGGGAACGGCGTAGTCCTTGACCCTATCACATTCAGAAAGGAGTGCGAGAATATCGAAGCCACGGGAGTGCCTGTAAAGGAGCGCATCGTAATCGCGAAAAAAGCACACCTGATCCTTCCTACCCACAGGCTTCTCGATGCGGCGAACGAAGCCGCCATGGGCAAGGGGAAAATCGGTTCCACCCTCAAAGGCATAGGCCCGACCTACACCGACAAGGTCAGCCGCAACGGACTGCGTGTCGGGGATATCCTCGCACCTGATTTCCATGACAGGTACGGCAAACTCAAGGACAGGCACGTCAGACTGCTGGGCCAGATGCAGTTCGAATGCGATCCCGATGCGGAAGAACAGGAATTCTTCAATGCCATAGAATACCTGAAAGGCTTCCGGCTCATCGACTGCGAATACTTTGTCAACAGCCAGCTGGATGAAAAACCGATATTGGCAGAAGGCGCCCAGGGTTCAATGCTCGACATCGACTACGGCTCCTATCCTTTCGTCACGTCTTCGTCCACAGCCTGCGCCGGCGCCTGCATCGGACTCGGAGTGTCGCCTTCCAGGATAGGCCACGTCTACGGTATCTTCAAGGCCTACTGCACACGTGTCGGCAGCGGTCCTTTCCCTACGGAACTCTTCGACGAGACCGGCGAAAAACTCAGAAAGATAGGCAATGAATTCGGGGCGGTGACCGGAAGACCGCGCAGATGCGGGTGGCTCGACCTTGTCGCCCTGAAATATGCCGTAATGATAAGCGGAGTCACAGACCTGATTATGATGAAATCGGACTGTCTGGATTCCTTCGAGACGATAAAGGTATGCACGTCCTACAAGGTGGACGGGACAGAGACTGAGCAGGTACCGTTCGATACCTATGCGAACGTAGAACCTGTCTACACCGAGTTCAAGGGATGGAACACCGATCTGACAGGCTGCCGCACCGAAGACGAGCTTCCTGAAGCATTCAGGAACTATATCGCATTTATGGAGAACTATCTCGGAGTCCCTATCAGGATCATCTCCCTGGGCCCCGACAGGGATGCCACCATCATGCGATAGAATGTTTCTTTCAAAAGACTCTTGAACCAAATGACGATAAATACCAGACTGCTGAGAGACAGCAAAAAGACAAGATGGGGGATGCTGCTCATCATCTCGTTCGTGATGTTTGCGGCATACATAGCCTCCGACAATATTTTCTCCGTAGAGAAGATTCTGATGGATCCTTCGGGTTATGCCGTGACACAGACGGAGTACGACAACCTTGCAGGAGCCTATTCCATCTTCAACGTCTATCTGCTGATGCTTATCTTCGGAGGACTCATCCTCGACAAGATGGGAATCAGGTTTACCGGAATAATGTCCTGTATCCTTATGGTCGGCGGTATCGGGATGCTGACCTGGTCGCTTTTCGACCTGCGCAGTCTCGTCGATGCCGGAACACAGACCGGATATATGAGTATTCTCGGAGCGAAGTTGCGCACCCCGGTATTCTGGGCTGTAATCGGGATAGGTATCTACGGGGTAGGTGCAGAAATCGCAGGAATCACGGCTACCAAGGCTATAGCCAAATGGTTTGTCGGCTATGAGATGGCACTGGCCATGGGCCTCCAGCTCGCCCTCGCCCGTCTCGGTACGGGCATTGCCTACGGGGCGACTCCGGTTATCGTGAACTCTGTCGGAGGCAACGTCGGCATCGCCGTTCTCATTGGGCTCATACTGCTCTGCATCGGTCTTGTCGCCTTCCTTTTCTACAGCATCTACGACAAAAAACTCGACCGTCAGATCAGGGAAAACGGCATCAGGGAGAACACAGCCTCGCCTGAAGATGAATTCCATTTCAAGGACATAATCCAGGTCATCAAGAATCCGGCATTCTGGATGATAGCTTTCCTGTGCCTGCTGTTCTATGCGGCAGTGAATCCGTTCCTGAAATATTCCACAGGAATGATGACTGCCAAATTCGGGGTCAGCGAGACGCTGGCCGGACTGTTCCCGCTCATTCTCCCGATGGGCTGTATTGTCCTCACTCCGCTTTTCGGCCGCATATACGACAAGAAAGGCCACGGGGCAGACCTGATGATTTTCGGTGCGTTCCTCATCACGGCGGTACACCTGCTTTTCTCCGCACCGTTCATTACGGACAAGTGGATTGCCTTGATCCTTATGGCATTGCTCGGCGTAGGATACGCCATGCTTCCATCAGCGATGTGGCCGTCTATAGCCAAGATCATGCCTGCAAAACTTCTCGGGACGACGATGGCATTGACCTTCTATATCCAGAACATCGGCTTTATCTTCGTGCCTAAGGCCATAGGTGCCATCAAGGAGTCTACCGGGGACAACTACACATACGTGATGCTGTTCTTCGCGCTGCTCGGAGTGGTCGCCATCCTGCTCGCATCCAGTGTAAAACTGCTCGACCGCAAAAAACATTACGGGCTGCAGGAACCTAACATCAGAGAGCAGGAATGAAGCTCCTGGACAAGATAGAATCCCCGGCAGACATCAGACAATTCAGCATCGAAGAGCTCCGTCAGCTGTGCTCCGAGATACGGGAATACATGATCGGATGCTGCGCCACAAACCCCGGACACCTCGGATCGAGCCTCGGGGCGGTGGAACTGATTGTCGGCTTCCATTATGTGTACGACTCCCCTTCCGACAAGATAGTCTACGATGTGGGACATCAGGCATACGCGCACAAGATACTGACAGGCAGGAAAGAGCTTTTCAGGAAAAACCGGAAGAAGGACGGCATAAGCGGATTCCCGAAAATGGAGGAAAGCAGGTTCGACGCTTTCGGTACAGGACATTCGTCCACATCCATTTCCGCCGCGCTCGGACTTGCTTCGGCAGCCATGCTTAAAGGGGAACGGGAAAAGGTTGTGGCCCTGATAGGGGACGGCGCCCTGAGCGGCGGGCTGGCTTTCGAAGGACTCAACAATGCCGGCAGCAGCAAGGCCGACCTGCTCGTCATCATAAACGACAACAACATTTCCATAGACAAGAACATCGGCGCCATCCACGAGCACCTTCTGAAACTCACCACGGACCCGACCTACAACAGGATCAAGACCCATATATGGAACCGTATCGGAGAAGGCAAGTTCAGGAAAGCGATTCAGGAAATGGTGATAAGCGCAAAGTCGTCCCTTGTCAAGAAATCCGGAGGGGACCTGTTCGAAGCCTTGGGATTCAGATATTTCGGTCCGATAGACGGCAACGACATAGCACAGGTGGTCCATATCCTGAAAAAGCTGAAAAACCTGAACGGGCCGCTTGTCCTGCATACGATCACGACCAAAGGCAAGGGCTTCGCTCCGGCAGAGGAAGACCAGACCGCCTGGCATGCCCCGGGAATGTTCGACCCGCATACAGGAAAGAGGATCACTCCGGCAGGACACAAGGAAAGCAGGTATCAGGACGTATTCGGAGAGGTTCTGCTCGAACTTGCCCGCCAGAACGAAAAAATCACAGGCGTGACACCCGCGATGGCTTCCGGCTGCGGCATGAACATACTGGCCAAGGAAATGCCTGAAAAATTCTTCGATGTCGGAATAGAGGAAGAACACGCGGTGACATTCTCCGCAGGGCTTGCCGCCGCCGGAATGAAACCCTTCTGCAACATCTATTCATCATTTTCCCAGCGGGCCTACGACCAGATCATCCACGACATCGCCCTGCAGAAACTCGGGGTGGTACTCTGCTTCGACAGGAGCGGACTGGTGGGTGAGGACGGGGCCACGCATCACGGCTGTTTCGACATCGCCGCATACAGGAGCATCCCGAACACGGTCATCGGCGTCCCGAAGGATGAACTGGAACTGAAAAACATGATGTACACGGCAAGCCGGCATCAGGGCGGGCCTTTCATCATCAGGTATCCGCGAGGGTACGGGGAAGGAGTCGGGTGGAGGGATTCCGAATTCCAGGAACTCATTCCGGGTCATGGGGAAAAGGTTCTGGACGGCACATCCACGGCCGTCATCTGTGCAGGGCCTGCGACAGGCAGGGCTCTCGAAGCCGCGCTCAGGATAAAAAAAGAAACGGGGAAGAATCCGGCCATATATAATATAAGGTATATAAAGCCTCTCGACGAGGCAATGGCAGATGAAATAGCGGAAAATTTCAGCACGATAATAACTGTAGAAGACGGATGCCTGAAAGGCGGGCTCTTCGGGGCGATATCAGAATATGTGGCAGGGAAAGGTCTCGGGACAAAAGTAACGGGACTCGGGATACCGGACAGGTTTATAGGACAGGGCACACAGCAGGAACTGCGTTCCGAGTGCGGCTATGACACCGAGGGCATTTACCGGGCCATAATATCATCCTGGCAATAGGCATCTCCCGTCACCGGCGCGGACTTTTCCGTCGCCGGCATCCTCTGCAGGCCATCCCGGATGAGCCGCGGCCGGCAGATTCCGTCTCCCTAAATGAAACGTCCCGTCCGGCTTCCGGCACACATCCTTACATCGTCTACCGTACCGGCAACTACGATTCTGCCGCCCTCCTGACCGCCTCCCGGGCCCATATCGATGATATAGTCGGCATTCCTTATCACATCGAGGTCGTGTTCGATGACCACGACAGTGGCCTCGTTGTCTATCAGGGACTGGAATACGCCGAGCAGCGACTTCACGTCCAGCGGATGCAGCCCGATGGTAGGCTCGTCGAAAACAAAGACCGAATCGGACTGCGACCGGCCCATTTCGCTGGCCAGTTTCAGTCTCTGCGCCTCGCCTCCGGACAGCCCCGGCGTGGCTTCCCCCAGCGTAAGATACCCTAAACCGAGACTCTGAAGCGTCCTGAGCCTCTGCAACACCGTCTTCATCCCCGAGCACACCTCTATCGCCGAATCTATGTCCATAGCCATAAGCTCCGGAAGCGAAACCGGATGTCCCGTCACACTGTCATAGCGGACAGACCCGGCAGCACGGCAATACCTCGAACCCCGGCAGTCAGGACAGGTCAGCTCCACGTCCGGAAGGAACTGCACATCCAGACTTATGGAGCCTGTCCCGTCGCAGGTCGGACAGCGCAGCCTTCCCGTATTGTAGGAAAAATCCTCGGCCTTGAATCCCAGGGCCTTCGCATCCGGCGTTTTCCCGTATATCTTCCTCAGCTCATCGTGCACATTGGCGTATGTCGCCACGGTCGAACGGATATTTATGCCTATCGGGGTGGCATCTATCAGTTTCACGTGCCCTATACCCTCCGCTTCCACCGAACGGATGTGCCCGGGCATCTTCGTATGGCCCGTCATCGCCTGCAACGCAGGCACGAGGCTTTCCAGTATCAGAGTCGTCTTTCCCGAGCCGGACACCCCCGTCACCACTGTCAGACGCCCTTTCGGGATATCCGTCTCAAGCGGCCTGACAGTATGTATCCCGGACGTCGAAAGGCGTATATGTCCGTAGCGGAACATTTCCCCGGCGTCGGCAAGGACCCTGTAGCGGGTATCCGCATTGCCCGTCAGGAACGGGCCTATCCTGGAATCCGCGTTTTTCCCTATCTCTTCCACCGTTCCCTCGGCGACTACGGTGCCGCCGGACGCGCCTGCCCCGGGCCCCATTTCTATGAGCCAGTCGGACTTGGACAATATCTGTGTGTCGTGGTCGACCAAAAGGACGGAATTCCCGTCAGCCACGAGATCGTCTATCACACCGTTCAGGCCGATGATATTCGAAGGGTGCAGGCCTATGGACGGCTCGTCGAGGACATAAAGCACTCCAGTAGTCCGGTTCCTCACGGCACGGGAAAGCTGCATCCTCTGTCTCTCTCCGGTAGAAAGTGTCGAGGCGGCCCTGTCGAGGGTCAGGTACCCGAGGCCGAGATCCATCAGGCGTTTCGCCACGCTCTGGAAAGACTCGCAGATGCTCCGGGCCATGGGTCTCATTTCCTCGGGCAGCGACCCGGGCACTCCGTCTACCCACACCACGAGTTCAGAAAGGCTCATTTCACAGGCCTTGTCGAGTGAGATTCCCCTCAGCAGCGGTGCCCTAGACGCTTCGGACAGGCGCGTTCCTCCGCATTTCGGGCAGACCTCCTCTTTCAGGAATTTAGCTACGCGCTTCATTCCCTTTTCATCCTTGACTTTCGACAGGGCGTTCTCCACGGTGTATCTGGCATTGAAATACGTGAAGTCCATCTCTCCGGCAGCCCCGTTCGTCCTGTTCTGGTAAACCATGTGATGTTTCACTGCAGGCCCGTTGAACACTATGTCCCTCTCCTTCGGGGTAAGCCGGCAGAACGGGACATCGGTCCGCACGCCCAGATCCCTTGCGATGTCTTTCATCAGGGACCACATCAGGGTCTGCCAGGGCAGCACCGCCCCCTGGTCTATCGTCAGGGACTCGTCCGGGACCAGCGTAGACTCATCCACGGTCCTGACCATCCCCGTTCCTCCGCATTCCGGGCAGGCTCCCTGGCTGTTGAACGACAGGTCCTCCGCACCCGGAGCATAAAAATGCACGCCGCATTCCGGACAGACCAGTTCCTTTTCGGCCGCCACTGCCAGCGTGGGTTCCAGATAGTGTCCGTTAGGACAACGGTGGGAGGCCAGGCGGGAGAACATCAGACGCAGGTTGTTGAGCAGTTCCGTCGAAGTGCCGAACGTGCTTCTGATCCCGGGGACTCCTGGACGCTGATGCAGGGCAAGCGCCGCAGGGACATACATTATGTCATCGACCTGCGCCTTTGCCGCCTGGGTCATCCGGCGCCTGGTGTAGGTGGACAGGGCTTCCAGATAACGGCGCGAACCTTCCGCATACACTACGCCGAGCGCCAGCGAAGATTTGCCGGAACCGGACACCCCGGCGATTCCGACTATCCTGTTCAACGGTATGTCTACATCGATGTTTTTAAGGTTGTGGACTTTCGCCCCGCGGATCTGTATCTTATCTGCCATATTCCCGTTCGGATTTCAAGAGGATGCAAATTTACTGAAAAAGATGGACGGAAGGTTGAAAAGGAGAAAAAAGGATGAAAAAGTTTTGGAGAAAAAGAATAAATGTCTATCTTTGCAGTCCCTTTTCGATTCCGACAAAGTTTCGGCGGGGATTTTGCCGATGTAGCTCAGTTGGCTAGAGCACGTGATTTGTAATCTCGGGGTCGTGGGTTCGACTCCCTCCATCGGCTCGGTTTTTTGACTTTTAAGTTCTTTTGAACGAGTTTCAAAGCGGTCTGAGAGGAATCGCAGTCATCGCAAAAAAGAAACGGGATTTCGAAGTTTGCTTTTTTGTGAGGACAAGGAAGTCGAGCGAGGAGGAAGGGAGTTTACTCCAGTAAATGACCGACCGACGATGAGATGAATGACGCAGTCATCGCAAAAAAGAAACGAGAAAACGGGAGAATACCAGAGTGGCCAAATGGGGCAGACTGTAAATCTGCTGGTTTATACCTTCGGTGGTTCGAATCCATCTTCTCCCACAAAGATGACGCAGTCATCGCGAAAAAGAACGGAGTTTCGAAGTTTGTTTTTTG
>CASFLY010000020.1 GCA_949295645.1 uncultured Bacteroidales bacterium
GTCTTCTCTATCAGTTCCAGGGCCTTTTCACGGCTGAGGTTCATCCTCTCGGATATCCTTCCGATGCGGACTTCCCGAGGGGCGGTAATGAAGATGTCGAGGGTCCAGTTGCAGTCTCTCAGGATATAGTCCGCGCAGCGTCCAACGATGACAGCCGACTCTTTTTCCCCGATTTCCCTTATGACCGAACTCTGGATCATGAACAGGTTTTCGCCGTTCAGGAAATTCTTTCCGCTTCCGAACGGAGTGGCGAAAAACGACGATACCGGAAACAGGTTCCGTTTTTCATCCTTTACCTTGAACACGTCCGGGCTGAACCCGCTCGATTCGGCGGCTTTCGTGATAAGCTCATTGTCGTATACGGGAATTCCGAGCTTGTTTCCGAGTTCCTGCGCCACGAGTTTGCCCCCGCTGCCGAACTGACGGCCTACATTTATTATTATCTTTTCCATTTTAGTGTATTTTACTTCCGAGGATCGACGGGTCGTCGCCGTCTTTCAGCACTTTGAACTTCTTCATCAGCCCTGCAAGCAGTATCGCTGTCAGTGCCGCCGCCAGAAAGTCAGATATCGGGAACGAAAGCCATATTCCCTTGGCATCCAGGAACATCGGCATGAAATAAAGCAGCGGTATCAGGAACAGGAGCTGGCGTGACATTGAAAGTATGATGGACTTGTTGATCATTCCGAGGCACTGGAAGAGGTTCGACGTAATCATCTGGAATCCGACTATAGGGAGCATCAGGTTGATCAGCCTGAGTCCTATTGCAGAAAGGCCTATAAGTTCTTCATCCGAGGTGAAAATGGAAACCGCGGCGTGCGGGAAAGCCTCCGACACCACAAAGCCTGTCAGGGTGACGATAGTCGCAAGCTTGACTGTCTTTTTGTAGACATCTATTACCCTGGAGTATTTCCTTGCCCCGAAATTGTACCCTGCGATAGGCTGCATGCCCTGGTTCAGGCCCATGTTTATCATTATGAACAGGAACGAAATCCTGTTTACGATGCCGTAAGCCCCGATGGCAAGGTCCCCGCTGTAGTGTTTCAGCTGCTGGTTGATGAACAGGGTCACGATACAGGCCGCGGCGTTCATAAGAAAGGGGGCGAGGCCTATCGAAAGGGAATCCTTGGCGATTCTGAAATCCATCTTGAATATGCCCTTCCTGAAATGGATGATTCTGTTCTTGTCGCTGAAGAAACGCAGGATGACGACAAGGGCGGTGAGCTGCGCGATGACTGTGGCAAGTGCCGCCCCTCTGATGCCCATATTGAGCCAGAAAATGAATATGGGGGCGAAAATGACGTTCAGCACTACCGTCAGAATCGTAAGGTACATCGCCAGTTTCGGATTCCCCGATGCCCTCAGAAGGCTGTTCAGTCCGAGATACAGATGGGTCACGGCATTTCCTATCAGGATGACCTGCATATATTCGCGGGCATAGACTATCGTGTTTTCACTCGCCCCGAAAAAGTAGAGTATGGGGTCGAGGAAAATCAGGGAGACTGCCATAAAGAGAAGCCCTACCAGGATGTTCAGGACAACGACGTTCCCCAGAACCCTGTTCGCTATTTCGTAGTTCCTCTGTCCGAGAAGCACGGACATTATCGTACTGGCACCCACACCCACGAGTGTTCCGAATGCTGCCGAAAGGTTCATCAGCGGGAAGGTGACAGCCAGTCCGGCTATGGCCAGCGGGCCTACGCCGTGGCCGATGAATATGCTGTCTATCATATTGTACAGGGATGACGCCGTCATCGCGACGATAGCCGGCCCTGCATATTTCGTCAACAGTCTGCCTGTCTTTTCGGTACCTAATTCCAAAGGAATCGCATTGTTTGCCGTCATCTGTTTCCTCCTGTGCCTGCTATTCTTCCTCTTCTTCTTCCGGATCAGGATCCGCCACGAGTTCTATTTCGAATACGAGCGGTGCATATCCCGGTATGGAAGTGCCGCTGCCCGAGTATCCGTATCCCAACGACGACCAGAACATTCCCGTACATTTCTCGAAAGGCCTCGATATCCTCCACAGCGTGCTGCTGAAGCCGGATATGACGCTGCTGCCGTCCAGCTGTATCTCGGTGGAGTCGGCCGACATGGTCACTTCTATCGGTCCGTATTCCTTCGATTCGCTGAAGATCCGGTTGTCCTTGGCTATTTTCTTGACAGTAGTATCGAATGCCTGCCCGTTCAGGAGCCTTCCCGTATAATTTATGTAAATGGTAGTATCCTTGTGGAAAATATTCTCTTCGGAATCGTCTTCCGGCTCCTCTCCGCTGTCCGGATCGCTGTAGAAGTAAAAACCTTCGAAAACCGGCTCACTGCCGCCCGTGTATTCGGAGGACTTGTCCTTCATCCGGTCTTTCTGCCACTGCATTATGTCGTTCGTGACCCCGTCCACCCTGACAGTATAGACCAGCGGGCTCCTGTCGGTTATCTCGGACATGTATGTATCCTCCGTATCGAACCTGTTGTATGTCTGGAGCCAGCCCGGGATCACGGCATCACGCGTGCTTCCGACAGGAAGCCCGACCATCATATCTTCCACGCCCTTGTAGATGTTGTTGTCTTCGACATACCAGACTTCCGGGCCGTAGTAGGCATATTGTTCTTCAGGATCGTATTCACCTGTCTGCATGGCCACTTCCGGGTCGTTGGTGTCGCTCACGTTCCCCTCGAGATCCCTGACCGTATATGTTACGAAAGCATAGCAGGGCTTTGTTACGGACAGGGCTGCGTCAGCCCCTTCCGTGTCGGTGCCGATAACGTAAATCCCCATTCCCATACGTTCCGCATCCGGGTGATGGGTGCTGATCCAGGCTTCCAGATACATCTTCTCATCCTCGTTTGCCCTGGTGGTCTCCTCCACGGCGCAGCCTGCGGAAACAAGTCCCGCGAGAAGCAGTGCCGGTGCAATAAATCTGTCGTGTATCAACATCTGTATGAATCGTTATGTCTGTTTACCAATGTTTTGTCCCTGACGGCGGTCCTTTCCGGCAGAGTGCAGGAGCAAAACCGTCCCGCAAAAATACTTATAAATCCGGAATCATATCGAAAATCGGGAAAATTTTAGACAAGCCATCCGGAGCGGCGTCGCACTGCTCCCGGTCTTTCAGTCATTCGTCAGGCTTTCCACCCAGACCTGGAAGATAAGAGCCGAATTTTTGGGAATGCTCCCCATATTCTTGTCCCCGAACCCGTATTTGCCGGAAAAGACGATGTAGCACATCTCTCCTCCCTTGACTCCGAGCAGCCCGTTCCTGAGACCTTCGACAAGCCCTGCATTCTTGTCGAGGGTCAGGGTGAGTATCCGGTAGTCGCCGTTATTGACCGTCCATCCGCTTTCGGTGGCTATCGCAACCGAGTTCGTCGCGAAAAGGTTCCCTGCGGAAGGGGCGCTGCCGCTGAACGTGTACCCTGCGTAGATGAACGATACCTGCCCGCCCTCTGCGAGTTCGTCGCCTTCCCCTTCCTCCAGGACGATTCTGTTCGACCCGCCGTTGTGCACCACGTATTTGACGGTGTCCTGTTCCATCAGATTTTCTATGAATTTGTCGATATTGTCCTCCTGGGAAGAATAGGTCGTCTCCAGGCTTTTGCCCTTGCAGGAAGCAAGGAGACAGAGAGCGGCCGCTGCCCAGCCGAGATATTTTACTGCATTATTCATATTTCCCGTTGAAAAATTTCTCCGTACACATTTCCACGTATTCCGAAACCTCCCGTACGTCAGGTTTTTCCGAAAGGTCCCGGCCCTTTATGAGCCGGCCCCCGGCCGCCTGCTCGTGTCCTCCTCCGTTGAAGAACTCCATGGCGCACCTGTTTGCGGATATGCCTTTTTTCGACCTGATGGAGACCCGGAACCTGTCATCCTCTTCCTTGAGAAGCAGGCTCATCCTGACTTTTCTTATGCCGAGCGGCAGGTTCACGAACCCTTCCGTCTCTCCGTCCCTGATGTCGTACAGCGATTTCATGCCGCTGTCTATCACCATATACGCCACTCCCGAAGACGTGATTTTCATCCTGTCTTTCAGCATTTCCCCCATAAGGCGGAACCTGTTTTCGCGGTAGTTGGTGTAAAGGGCATCTATTATCGCATCGCGGTCGGTCCCGGCCGCAAGCAGTTCCGACGCCATCCTGAATGTGGAAGGGTAGACGGAGTTGGCGAAATTGTTCGTATCGGTCGTCATTCCCGTCATAAGCGCCTCTGCAGCACCTTCCGGCAGTTTTCCTGCATCTCCGTCGATTTCGGGGGTGGAAAGCAGTATATAATATAGGAGTTCCGAAGTGGAGGATATTTCCGTTTCGGAAAAGACTATGTCGAACATTCCGGAGTCCGGATGCAGGTGGTGGTCGATGAGGATTTTCCCGCCGCCGGATTTCCTGAGCGTTTCCCCGAGCCTTTCGGCCCTTGTGAAAGAGTTCATGTCGAGACAGAAGACAAGATCGCTGCGGCTTATGGCTTCCAGGGTCTCCGTCGGGTTCTCTTCGTAGACGAGAATGTCTTTTCCGGCCCTGCGGGCAATGAAGCCGAGGGATTCGGGATATTTGTCGTCGAGTACGATGCAGGCGTCTTTCCCAAGGGATTTCAGATAGCACAGCAGCCCTACGGAACTGCCTATGGCGTCCCCGTCGGGATGCAGGTGGGTGGCAACGGTTATTTTTTCCGCCCTGTCTACCGCCTCTCGCATCGAAACCGTGAGTTTCCTGTCTATGTCCTGCATTTTTACCTTCAATTATTGTGGGCGCAAATTTACAAATTATATTGCATTTGATAAATCAAATTTTTAACTTTGTCCGGAATTTGAAATAATTAAATCACTAAAATAATTATGAACATCTTGAAAAAGGTATTGATTTACCTCATCTTCCCGTTAGCCATCATCGGCTTGACCTATCTGATCGTGGAAAGCGTTATGGAGCCTGTCCGTTTCAACAACGAAAAGGCCGCCCGCGAGAAAGTCGCTATCCAGAGGCTTAAGGATATCCGCACCCTGCAGAATGCCTTCAAGACCGAATGCGGACGTTTCACCGCGTCTTTCGACACGCTCAAGTCATTTTACACAGATTCTTCGATGACGGTAGTGATGCAGCTCGGCTCTGCCGATGACTCTCTTGCAGTGGACAATACCAAGAAGCTCAAAAGACGCTATCCGCGTATCACTCCGGAGCAGATGCTCGAGCGCTACAGGAACGGGGAACGCCTTGTGTTCAGCATCGAAAACGAGATTCCGGTAAAGGATACCCTGTTCAAGAGCCGTCATGATTTCAACCTCGACTCGCTGGCCATCGTGCCGTTCTCCCAGGGGGATTCCATCTTTATGGCAGCCGTGGTAAAGACCGTTTCCGGTGTGAAAGTGCCTTTGTTCGAGGCGAGCCTGACCTACAAGTCCCTTCTGAAAGGTCTTGACAACCAGCTGAGGATAAACCTCGATGCTTCGGAGAAGGAAAGGAACGAGAAGAAGTACGGTACAGCGGATTTCTCGGGCCTGAAAGTGGGTAGTATCACTGCGCCTAACAACAATGCAGGTAACTGGGAATAGTCCGTACGGCAGCATATCGGTGCAGGTGGCCCTGTCCGGGTATGTTTCCAGAATCGAAACTAACGGTGTCAGCGTGTCTTCCGGTTGGATGGGCGCTGACCGTTTTTTTACTGACCCCGATTTCAGACGCAGGTACGACAAGGTGGAAATATCGGTCTTTACCCCGAAATTCACTCTCGTGCCGGAACAGTTTTTCGATCCTCTTGCAGCCCGGGAACTGCTGTCAGAGGTGACTTCCGTGGAAGAGGGGGAGGGAGTTTCGTTCGAGGCATTGCCTGGGATGAAAGCAGTTCTGGTATATTCCGATCCGATGAAGGAGACCCTGTCGGGCGCGGTGGCCCAGACAGTGCTCAGGACAGACGGTGAAAAGGCCAGGGTGTTGCCGGAAATATGGTACATGCTCTCCGCTTTGGACTCCGTTCCGGAGTACAACAAGGTGGTGGCGGCCTGTGCCGACGGATATCTGTACCTGGTAATAGCGCAGGGCCGGAGTCTGCTTCTGTGCAATTCCTATCAGGTTCCGGACTTTGTAACGGCGGAGTATTTCATTTTCTCGGCTATGAAGAAGTTCCAGCTCAATCTCGAGATGACCGTAATATACTTCAGGACACCCCTCGGGGCGGCCGACGAGATGTCGCTTTACCGTTATTTCAAGTCAGTCGACTATTTGTAATCCGGGAGGAAGGCTATGCGGATTATCGGAGGCAAACTGAGAGGGAAGTCCATTCTTCCGCCAAAAGGGTATCAGGCGCGTCCTACTACGGACTTTGCCAAGGAGGGGCTTTTCAATATACTGGACAACGAATACGAGTTCGACGGGCTCTCCGTGCTCGATCTTTTCGGGGGTACGGGCTCCATTTCCTGCGAGTTCGCTTCCCGCGGCGCTTCCGATGTCGTTTGTGTGGAAATGAATCCTGCAAATGCAGCCTTCATCAAGGCTGAAACCGGACGTCTCGGTCTGAAGGCGGTATCGGTGGTCAGACACAATGTCTTCGATTTCCTGAAAATATGCACGAAGCAGTTCGACATAGTTTTTGCCGATCCGCCGTATGCGATCGACGGCCTTGAGACCATCCCGGACCAGGTCTTTTCCGCCGGCATCATCGTTCCGGAAGGGTATTTCATACTCGAGCATTCCGGAGAGCATTCCTTTGGGAGCCATCCGCTTTTCAAAAAGGAAAAAAAGTACGGGAACGTGCATTTTTCATTTTTCGAGGCTCCTCCGCTTTCATTGTAAAAAAACACTGATCGTTTATGAAAAAGATTCTTATACTGGCCGTTATGGCTTTTTCAGGATGCGTCTGGGCCGAAGCGCAGACCGCATACAGTCTGTTCTGGAAAAAGGACGGGGTGCAGGTGCCTGAAATCGTGTCGGACAAGGGTGACCTGTACAAGGAGGTCGGGCATCATGGCCCTGCAGTGGAAAACTCGCACTTCGCTCTCAGGATTTATTTCAACGACAGCGGAGCCATCGATGTCTATTCGAAATCGGGGCGCGGGATGGAACTGGAACAGTACGGATGGTATCCTACCGAAGCGCAGCAGGCGGACGAGGGGGCCGGTTGCGATGAATACATGGTGGGAAAGACTGTCGGGCTGGGAGGAATAGCCTTGTGGGACGGAAAGTCCGAGGTGAAACTGAAAGCCACCCGGGGCAGGACCGCCAGGGCAGGAAGCACGAAAAAGGGAGCATACGCTGAAATGATAGCATACGGGGTTCCGTATCAGGATGATACTGTGGATATTTCCATAAGGGTGGATATGCTCGGACGTTCCCGTAAGGCCGTAGTGACGGCTACGGAACTGTCGGGAAAACCGGTGTGTTTTCTCACGGGGGTGAACTATCATCCCGGGGAGATTGTGAAGTGCGGAGACGGTTTCATTTTCGCCTGGGGAGTGCATCCGGCGGACGTGTCGGCAGACCCGGGTGCGATCGGGGCAGGTATGTTCTACAAATCATCCGATTTCGGCCCTATGGAGATAACCGGAGAGATGGTGCGGATCATTTCAAAGCCCGCATCCTCCGTTTCCACGACCGTAGTGGCCGCCTCGACCAAGGAGGCGGAACTGAATACTGTAAAACGTTTTGAAGCCTATATGACAGGCAGGTAAACAGACTGTATGAAGACTAAAATCGAGAAAACGAACGCGGCACGGCTTCTCGACAGGGCCGGCATCGGATACGATCTTGTCCCGTATGCCGTCGATGAAACCGATCTTGCCGCAACTCATGTGGCGGAGCAGCTCGGCGAGCCTGTCGGCCAGGTGTTCAAGACTCTTGTCCTGTCAGGTGACCGTACCGGCTTTTTCGTATGCGTGGTTCCCGGAAATATGGAAGTGAACCTGAAAGCGGCAGCCAGGGTGTCCGGAAACAAGAAGTGCGACCTTATCCCGATGAAGGATCTTCAGGCTGTCACCGGCTATATCCGCGGAGGCTGCTCTCCTGTCGGGATGAAAAAACCTTTTCCGACATACATCCACATTACGGCTCCGGATTTTCCGGTCATTTATGTAAGCGCCGGCATACGCGGTCTCCAGTTCCGGATCAGCCCTGCCGACCTTGTCTCATACACCGGGGCGACCGTAGCCGATATCGCCGTCCCGCAGCAATGATGGCGACCCTGAAAGGGGTTGCAGCTATAATATATTCAGGCTCTGCTCCTTGATTTTCTCCAGCTCGTCTTTCATCCTGACGACGATCTGCTGGATTCCGCTGTGGTTCGCCTTCGAACCGGTAGTGTTTATCTCCCTGCCCATTTCCTGGGCTATGAACCCTAACTTCTTGCCCGGACAAGGTTCCGTATCGATTGTTTCCATAAAATATCTGCAGTGCTGGCGGAGGCGTACCTTTTCCTCGTTTATATCGAGTTTTTCGATATAGTATATCATCTCCTGCTCCAGCCTGTCGTGATCTGTCTTTGCCCCGATTTCCTCGAGACGCGACAGTATCCTCGAACGCACGGCCGCAACCCTTTCGTTTTCGTATGCTTCTATCTGGGGGATGAACCCGAGGATATTGGCCACCTTCGATGTCACGTCCGCATAGAGCGACTTCCCTTCAGCGGCCCTGTATTCGCATATCCTGTCCAACGCTTCTTCGATACAGCCGCGCACCTGCTCCCAGTTCCCGTCGTTGATGACTTCGTTCTTGCGGTTCATGTCGATGACATCCGGAAAGCGGACGATCTGGCCGAGAATATGCGCCGCATCCGCGTTGTCCGTGCCGGGAAACTCCCTGCCGAGCCTTTCGTTTATCTCCATAATCTGCCGGTAGTAGGAAAGCACGAGATCGGCATTGATTTCCTTTGCATTTTCAGCCGCGTCAGGCTCATAGGTGATGAAGAAGTCGATGTTGCCCCTCTGCAGTCTCTGCGCAATCATCTGACGCACCGCAAGTTCCCTGTCTTTCGGCAGCAGCTGCGTCTTTATGCTTATATCGGCGTTTTTCCCGTTCAGCGACTTGATTTCCACCGTTATTTTACCGGATTCGATAATGGTTTCGGCCTTTCCGTAACCTGTCATTGACTGTATCATTCTCTTTTTTCTTTTTTCGACGCAAAAATAGCGAATTTATCGTTATCTTCGCGAATTATTTGGCTTAAAGCGATTTTGGATTATGGAAGAAATGAACAAAGAGGCCGCCACGGCTCGGAATCTCAATTTCCTTGAGGAAATCATCGAAGCTGATCTGGCTTCGGGGAAGTGCGACAGCATTATGACCCGGTTTCCTCCGGAGCCTAACGGCTATCTGCATATAGGTCATGCGAAGAGCATCTGCCTGAATTTCGGCCTTGCGAAGAAGTACGGCGGCAAAACGAACCTGAGGTTCGATGACACGAACCCGGTCAAGGAGGACACCGAGTACGTGGATTCCATAAAGGAGGATATCCGGTGGCTCGGTTTCGAGTGGGAGAACGAGAGATATGCCTCCGACTATTTCGACCAGCTTTACGAATGGGCTGAGGAGTTGATAAAGAAAGGTCTGGCATACGTGGATGACCAGACCCAGGAGGAAATAAGGGCGACGCGCGGGACTGTGCAGACCCCTGGTACGGAAAGCCCGTGGAGAAACCGTACGGTGGAGGAAAACCTGAGGCTCTTCCGTGAAATGAAGGCCGGGAAATACGCCGACGGAGAGAAGGTGCTCAGGGCGAAAATCGATATGTCCCACCCGAATATGCTTTTCCGCGATCCTCTGATGTACAGGATAATACATGCGCATCACCACAGGACAGGCGACAAGTGGTGCATTTATCCTATGTATGATTTCGCCCACGGGGAGTGCGACAGCATAGAGCATATCACGCATTCCATCTGTACCCTCGAATTCGATGTGCACAGGCCTTTGTACGACTGGTTCATCGAGAAACTCGGTATTTTCCCGTCGCACCAGTACGAGTTCGCAAGGCTGAATCTTACCTACACGGTGATGAGTAAGCGCAAACTGCTTGAGCTCGTCAGGAACCATTATGTAAGCGGCTGGGATGATCCGCGCATGCCGACGATCTGCGGTATCCGCAGGCGCGGCTATACTCCGGAATCCATCCGGATGTTCGCGGAAAAGGTAGGGGTGGCAAAGCGTGAACAGCTGATCGACCTCCAGCTTATGGAATGGTGCGTGCGCCAGGACCTGAACGAACGTTCGAACAGGTATATGTCTGTGCAGGATCCGGTGAAACTTGTCATTACCGACTGGGAGCCCGGCAAGGTGGAGTGGTTCGATGCTCCTCTGAATCCTGCAAGCCCTGACGGCCCGTTCCGCAAGGTGCCTTTTACCGGCGAAATCCTCATAGAGAGGGCGGATTTTATGGAGGAGCCGCCTAAAAAGTATTTCCGCCTGAAACCGGGCGGGGAGGTGCGACTGAAATATTCGTATATCGTCAAATGCGAGGAGGTGGTGAAGGACGCCTCGGGCAATATTACCGAAATCCGGTGTTCCCACGATCCGGCCTCGAAGCCCGGAGCAGGGGAGTGGCGTTCCGTCAAGGGAACGATTCACTGGGTGTCCGCATCCCACGCAAAGGAAGTGGAACTGAGAATATACGACAAGCTTTTCACCGAGGCACAGATGGGGTCTATCCCAGAGGGGGAGGACTACAAGAATTATCTGAATCCTGATTCGCTCGTGGTGGCGAAAGGCTATGCCGAGCCGGCTCTTCTCGAGGATAATTCCGGAATTGCTGTCCAGTTCGAGCGTACAGGCTATTTCTTCAAGGATCCGGACAGTACGCCGGAGCATTTCGTTTTCAACAAGACTGCGTCGCTGAAGGATTCGTTCAGATTCTGAACGAATCCGGATTTTTTTCCGTTGTCCGGACTTGGATCTTTTTAATAAAGGTAATGTTGCCAAAAATAGTTGGTAACATAAGTTAAATAAATGAAAACGGCTGTCGGATATCAAATGTGTCCGACGGCCGTTTTCATAATTGTCGATGGGACTTTGGAGTCACCGTCAGATCATCAGGGCGGCGACAAGGGCCAGGATGGCGTAGAACTCCGGCAGGGCCGCGTAGATGAGTGTATTGGTCAGGACATCGTGTCCCTGGGAGAGGCCGACGATACCGTTGGCGCAGACCTGACCCTGGCGGATGGCCGAGATGAGGCAGACAAGGCCGACTCCGAGACCGACACCGAATAGGACAGCCCCGTCAGCGGCGAAATCCTTGCCGAGCCACATCAGGAATGCCACGAAACCGTAGAGGCCCTGTGTGGCAGGAAGTGCCGAAAGAATCATATAACTTGCCGATTTTTCAGGGTCCTTCTTCAGGGCTCCTTCAGCGGCATTGCCGGTAATGGTGGTTCCGATGCAGCTTCCTACTCCGGAAAGCCCCAGCATCAGGCCGAGGCCGAGATAACCAAGTATTAGATTTACCATAGTCTTGAATATTATTTGTTGTTCATTCTTCGATTGTAAGCGGTTTGTAGGCCTTTCCTCGGCCTTCATAGCCTGAATTCTTGAAATATTCCACGAATGTAAGACGCAGAGGGTGTACGAAAGCCCCGAGGCAGGACATCGCCAGGTTCAGTGCGTGCCCGACTATGATTATCAGCAGGAAACCGACCCAGTCGAGTCCCGGGACGGGAATCCCGTCTTTCAGCATCACAGCAAGGTTGTTGAATGCAGCCCCGAGCATTCCTCCAGCAAGGCCGAGGGCATAGAGACGGATGTAGCTGAGCACGTCGCCCATAAGTCCTGTCGCCATATTGTAGGTGTCCCAGAGTCCTGAACCGATATTGATGAGAGGATTCCGCCGGGGATTGTTGAATACATAGATGCCGAGGCCGGAAACCGTGCCGAGTATGATGACGGTCCATTTTGTGGCCTCCTTGTCCATGACCCCGAGCAGGGCGAGTGCCGCAGTGCAGATGGCCCCGAGAATCAGGATCAGCCAGGCCCAGGTACTGATGTTCTGCACGAAGCCGAAGCGTTTCGTGTAGCCTATGGCCTTGATCGTCATCGCCAGACAGATGTGGAATATGCCCACTCCGATAGCAAGCACCATTTGGGCGGAGTATCCGGCTATTTCTCCGGTAATCATTACTTTCTTGAGCCAGGACGGAACCCAAGACGCTTCCGCCAGGTTTATCCCGAAGAATGTCCCGAGTATTATCCCGACGACAAAAGTCCCGCCTCCGAGAATCGTTACGAGCGGCCCGAGCCTGGCCATGGAGCCGGTCATCTTCTTCATCATCAGTCCTATGGCGATCAGCAGTATCCCGTAGCCCGCATCCCCCATACACATGGCGAAGAACAGCAGGAAGAATACCGACAGGACGGGTGTCGGGTCGAATTCGCTGTAGACAGGCATCCCGTACATCCCTGTGAGGATTTCGAACTGACGGGAAAACCTGTTGTTTTTCAGTTTTATAGGAGGATTGTCCTCTTCTTTGGCAGCTTCCTTCAGATAGACGATGTCCATTTTGTCGAATTCATCGCAGAGGCGGCTTTCGATGTCGGCGGGGGCAAAACCCTCGAACACGGTGATGTGGCTGTCTGCTGCGGTTTCCCTTGCCGCAGAGGCGAGATACAGGTCCAGTTCTCCGGCACCGGCCTTCAGCTCTGCCTGCATTTCCGCGATGCGGTCCTTCAGTTTCACAAGCCTGCCCTCCTGCCGTATCATTTCCCTTTTCAGGCTTTCCGCCTCGTCCCGGGCCGCTCTCCAGTCTTCCGTAAGGGCCGGCTGTTCTTCTAAAGGGAAAGAGTAGTCAGGGTCGTCCGAGACAGTGACGAACCATACCGTAGAGCCGTTGTCTTCTATGATGCAGACCGGGTAAAGTTCCTCCCAC